>CAZRVJ010000018.1:0-10155 GCA_964603535.1 uncultured Candidatus Saccharibacteria bacterium | reverse complement strand
GAGGGCATTCGGCTTTCCGGACTCCATTTCGCCGCGCTCATTGCCTTTTTGCGATCCCCTCAATAGGGGCTCTAGCTATTTTTGCCCCGATTGTAGGCCCTTGATTTATTTCTCTAAAAAGTATAAAATAAACAAGATAAAAATTTATATAAATGCGTCAATTTTTATTAGTCATTTGGGAAACAATCCAAGTAGCGGTTATCTCATTAGCCGTTGTTTTGGTTGTTCGCAATTTTGTCATTCAGCCGTTTTTTGTTGATGGAACCAGTATGGTGCCCAATTTTCAAGACGGAGATTATTTGATCATTGATGAATTGACTTTCCGTTTTCGTCAACCACAAAGAGGTGAGGTAATAGTTTTTAAATTCCCTCAGAACGAATCTAGTTATTTTATTAAAAGAATTATTGGATTGCCTGGAGATACGGTAGAAATAAAAAATGGCGTAGTGAGTGTGAGTAATGCAGAAAGTCCTGATGGCATTCAATTAGCAGAAAATTATTTAATCAGTAAAACTCCTGGAGATGTGAAAACCATTCTTCAAAAGGGAGAATATTTTGTTTTAGGTGATAATCGTACTATGAGTTATGATTCCAGAAGTTGGGGAGTTTTGCCTTCAAAAAATATAGTCGGTTTAGTGCGCTTGAGATTGTGGCCGATTAATTCTGCTCAAGCTATCGTAGCTCCGCAATACTAATTTAATTTATTACTATGGGAAGAAAACCAAAAGATTCAATTGTAAAAAAAGTTAAACACTTGAAGTTGAAAAAAATAATTCAAGCTCCGAAAGGAATGCCTGATATCTTGCCAGAAGACGATGTATTTCGCCGAAAGATTTTTAAGGTGGCAAATGATGTTGCTGATTATTATGGATTTGGCAAAATAGATTTGCCGATAGCCGAAGAAACTAATTTATTCTTGCATGGCACTGGATCTACTAGTGAAATCGTGCAGCGTCAGATGTTTAGTTTCAAAACTCCGGGCGGAGATCAACTCTCTTTAAGGCCGGAATTTACTCCTAATTTAATTCGTGTCTATTTGGAAAAAGGTTTCTTTAATCTTCCCAAGCCGGTAAAATTGTTTACCTACGGACCTTTGTTCCGTTATGAACAGCCACAACGCGGAAGATATCGTCAATTCTGGCAATATGATTTTGAAATCATTGGAGACGGCGATCCCATTTATGACGCTTTAACCATTCAATTAATGTATAATACTTTGAATGATTTAAAGATTAAAAATCTTTTAGTGGAAATTAATACTATCGGTTGTGATAATTGTCGTCCTATTTGGAGAAAGAATTTAAAAAATTATTTTCATTCCAAATTGAAAAAGCTTTGCCCTGATTGTCAGAGAAGATATAAAACTAATATTTTAAGAATTTTGGATTGTAAGAATGAGGCATGTCAGCCTATCAAAGAAAACGCTCCGAAAATGATTGATTATTTATGTCATGATTGCCGCAGTCATTTCAAATCGTTATTAGAATATTTGGAAGAATTGCAGTTACCTTATGAAATTAATCATCGTTTAGTGAGAGGATTGGATTACTACACAAAGACAGTCTTTGAGATTAGAGAGACCGATGATAATTTGGCTTTATGTGGAGGTGGGCGTTATGATTATTTGGTAGAAATGTTGGGTGGTAAGGCTACACCGGCCGTAGGCGCTGCCGCTGGAGTAGAAAGATTGGTAGAAGTCTTAAAAAATAAACAAACCAAGACAGTGGAAAATAATCAAAAAAACAGATTGTTTTTGATTATTCTGGGAGAACAGGCTAAGAAAAAAGGTTTGGGCTTGATGGAAACATTACGCAAGGCTAATATTAATGTGGCGGAATCGTTTGGTAAAGATTCTTTAAAAGCTCAGTTGCGTCAAGCTGATAAAATAAACGCGCCCTTCGTGTTGATTATGGGACAGAAAGAGGCAATTGATAATACTGTTATTTTCCGCGATATGAAGTCCGGAGTGCAAGAATTAATTAATGTTGATAATATTGCCGAAGAGTTGAAGAAGCACATCAAAAATTTTATCGTCTGATTTTAAAAACAAAATATTTATGTGCACATTTTGTAAAATTGTTAAAAAAGAATTAAAATCAGATGTTGTCTATGAAGACGATTTAACAATTGTTTTTAGAGACATAAACCCTCGCGCTCCAATTCACTTATTGGTAATTCCTAAAGAACATATTGGCAGCGTTAATGATTTGGAAGAAAAGCATCAAAAGATAATTAGTCAGATGATATTGGTGGCCAAGAAAGTGGCGCAGCAAGAGGGATTCATAGAGAAGGGTTATAAATTGGTATTTAATGTTGGTCGAGACGGCGGACAAGTAGTAGAACATATTCACCTTCATATTTTGAGTGGCGGATATACTCGTTCTCTCGCCGAAATTTAAAGATTAAAGAAAAATAAAAAAATGGCTATAGAAGCAAAAAGAAAACAAGATGAACCGATAAATAGTTTCTTATATCGCTTTAATAAAATGGTTCAACAGAGCGGTGTTTTGAAACAAGCTAAAGGAGGACGTTTTCGCGCTATTGAACCTAATCGCAATAGAAGACGCACTTCTGCTATCTACCGAGCTCAACTCAAAAAACAGATTCAATACATGAAGAAATCCGGAGTTTTGAAGGGCACAGAAGATATCAAATTTATCAAAAAATTACTTAGAGATCCGAAGAAATCAAAATCGGTTTAATTTGTTGTAATACATTTTATCTTAGATTTTATTTGTCTCACTTCGGTTTTAAATCAAAGTGAGACACCGTTGTTTGTCGTTTCATTGTTATTAAGTAAAATAAAGTAAATGAAATATATTTTAGGTTTAGATTTGGGAAATCAAAATTTTCGTTTAGTTCTGGGTACTCAGACCAAGAATTTTAAGCCTAAAATTATTTGCGTTTTAGAAAGACCCTCAGAAGGATTATCCAAAGGGTCTATTGTTGATTTTGAAAATTTTGTTAAAAGTCTTAAAAAAACATTGGATGAATTTAAGGGAATTGTGGGGCGCTTGCCAAAAAGCGCCGTTATTAATGTCATGGGCCCGCATTTTTCCGTTAAGACTGGCAAAGGCGCAGCTCCGGTTTCTAGGGCTGATGGAGAAATATCCGAGGTTGATACTGCGCAAGTTTTGGAGAAATCCAAAAATATTAGTGTGAGTCCCAATAAGATGATTTTGCATGTTATCTCTCGCGAATATAAGGTTGATGATTTAGAGGGTATTAAAGATCCTATCGGCATGCACGGAATCAAGTTGGAGGTGGAAAGCTTAATCGTGGAAATATTCCATCCCAACATTAAAACAATCAAAAAAGCTTTTGATGAGATTGATTATAAAATTGAAGATATGGTTTTCACTCCTTTGGCCAGCGCCTGGGCTTGTCTTTCTAAAAAACAAGAAGAAGTTGGTACTGCCGTGATAGATTTGGGAGCGGAAAATACTAATTTATCGGTCTATGAAGACGGTAAAATTTTAACTGCTACTAGTTTTCCGGTTGGCGCTAATCATATTACTCACGACATTGCTATTTGTTTGAAAACCTCTTTAGATATTGCGGAAAAAATAAAATTAGCTTATGGATCAGCCATTGCTAGTGAGGTTTCTCGTAAAGATACAATTGATTTATCAAAAATTAGCCGAGAATTAGATAATGAAATATCCAAAAAGTATTTAGCTGAAATCATTGAAGCTCGTTTGGAAGAAATTTTTGATTTTGTGGCTGATGAATTAAAAAAGATTGGCAGACAAGGAAAATTACCCGGTGGTTTGGTGTTGGTGGGAGGCGGGGCAAAATTGCCTCAGATAGTAGATTTTGCTAAATCATATTTGAAATTGCCGGCTCGTATTGGACACCCGGTTAAATTGGAATTGGAAGATACTCCAGAGGAAATCGCAGAAATAATAGATGATCCGTCTTTTGCCGTGGCCGATGGGCTCTTTTTGTGGGCTTTTGATAATATGAATAGCAGTAAAATTAATATTCCATCCCCGCTATTGTCAAGGCTAAAAAAGATTGCTAAGATATTTGTACCTTAGGCATAAATATAATAAGGGTATAAAATAAAAGAAATGAAAAAGCATAAACAGCCAAAAAAAGAATCATTGGAAGCATTTGCTAAAATAAAGGTTGTTGGTATCGGCGGAGCCGGTGGCAATATTTTGTCACGTATGAATCGCGGACAATTACGCGGTGTAGATTTTGTTGTCATGAATACCGATCTTCAAGATCTGCAAAAAACTGGTATTCGTGAAAAAATTCATATTGGTAAAAATATTTCCAAAGGTTTAGGTGCTGGCATGAATCCGGAAGTTGGACGACAGGCTGCTGAAGAATCTAGGCCTCAGATTGAAGAAGCTTTAAGGGGAGCGGATATGGTTTTCTTGACTGCTGGTATGGGAGGAGGCACTGGTACTGGAGCTATTTCTATCGCTGCGGAAATTGCTAGAGATTTAGGAATCTTAACTATAGCCGTTGTTACTAAACCATTCTTTTTTGAAGGAAGTCGCAGAGCTCAAATAGCGGAAGAAGGTTTGGCAAAATTAAGAGATAGAGTAGACGCTTATTTGGTTGTGCCTAATGACAGAATCTTTAATATTATTGATCAAAATACTCCTCTCAATGAGGCTTTTGAAGCTATTGATGAAATTTTAAAACATTCCGTCAGAGGGGTAGCTGAGTTGATTAATGTCCCAGGAATTATTAATACTGATTTTGCCGATATTAAAGCTGTTTTGCAGGAAGCCGGTATGGCTTTGATTGGTATTGGTAAAGCTAGTGGAACTGATAGGGCTATTAATGCAGTCAAGGCTGCTGTGGGCTCTCCTTTATTTGAAATATCGCCAAGCGGAGCTAGGGGAGTTTTGTTTAGTGTAATGGGCAATGATTTGAAGATGGTGGAAATTAATGATGCTGCTAAATATGTGGGAGAATTAGTAGATCCTTCGGCTAAAATTATTTTTGGCGCTATGGAAGATAGCCGTTTAAAGAAAGGGGAGATAAAAGTAATGGTAATTGCCGCTGGTTTTAATGGGTTGGTTAAATACAATAATGAAAAGCAACAAGTAATTTTTAGTGAAAAAGAGAGAACAGAAAAAATAGACAAGCCTATGATGTTTGGCGCTAAAAAAGAAGAAATATCAAAAAAAATAAATGATGATTCTTTGGAGGTTCCGGCATTTTTAAGGAGAAAAAAATAAAAATCTATAATTTTAGGTCGCGTTTAATTTGAAAAATAAAATTATGTCTAATGCAGTAGAGTGGGTTAAAAAAATATACATCTATATTTTTTCCGCAGTTGGTTTGGTTTTAACAATTATCGGTGGAGTAATGTTGATTAATCTTGGTTTAAAGACTTGGGTTTTTACCAAAGCTGATGTTTATTATCAATATCCAATGTCTGAAGCCGTTGATCCAAAAAGCGGAGAAATTGCCTATAAAGAGCCAGATCCTAAAGCCGTGGAAGAATATCAAAAAAATAATTAGCAGAAGACAACAACAAGCCGCTAGCGCTGTTGCTATGATTTTAGTGGGTACTCCTTTGTTCCTTTATCATTGGAAAGTAGCCAGAAAAGAAATAGAATAATTTTTTTCACACACAGGCTCAGATAACTTACGATAGTAAATTATCTGTGTGACCTTATTTAGCATTTAATATTTATTCAATATTTTTTGCACGCATACGGATAACTTACGATCGTAAGTTATCCGTATGACTTTATAATGATGTAAATAATATAAGAATATAGATATGGGGATGTAAAAAAATAGACTCAATTGCGAGTCTATTTTTTTATTCTTCATCTTTTTTTTCGTTTTCCGTAGCTTCTTCTCCGCCTTCTTCTGCTGGTTTTTTCCAGCTTACAAAATCACAATCTGGCCATCTTGAGCATCCATAAAACATTCTCTTCTTGGCTTTAGTGCGTTTTATAATTACATCTCCTTCTTTACATTTTGGACATTTTACCCCGGTTACTTTTTTACTGGCATCAATTAGTTTTTTTACATTTCTACATTCTGGAAATCCGCTGCAACCTAAGAATTTTCCAAACTTACTCCACTTCACCAACATGGGCTTGCCGCATTTATCGCAAACTTCATCGGTTTTTTCTTGGAAGTCTTCTTTGACTACTTCATCATATTTCTTAGTAAGATTTTCTTTAAATGGCCAATAAAAATTTCTAATAATTTGTTTCCATTGTTCTTTGCCTTCTGCTACCTTATCTAAATCTTCTTCAATTTTAGCTGTGAAATTGATATCGGTAATTTGTGAAAAATGTTTGGCCAAAATGTCATTGACGATGAATCCCAATTCTGTAGGGAAGAACCTTCTTTCTTCATCTTTTTCCACATAGAATCTGTCTTGTAATACGGAAATAATAGGAGCATAGGTTGATGGTCTACCAATGCCGTTTTCTTCCAAAGTTTTGATTAAGGAAGCTTCATTATATCTAGCTGGAGGCTGAGTAAAGTGTTGCTCTGGTTTTACTTCGCTTATTTTAATTTCTTCATTCATTTCTAAGACAGGTAATAATACCTCTTGAAATTGAGAAGGGTAGACGGCTAAAAACCCTTTAAATTTTAAAGTATTGCCATTGGCTTTGAATAAAAATTTTTCTTTTCCATTTTCTCCGCTAATGGAAATAGCGAGTCTATCAAAGATGGCTTCTTTCATTTGACTGGCAACAAATCTTTGCCAAATTAAGTTATAGAGTTTATAAACATTTGCTTCTACTTTGTCTTTAATTTCTGCCGGTAATATTTCTGGATGAGTAGGGCGAATGGCTTCGTGGGCTTCTTGCGCGCCCTTGGATTTATTTTTGTAATAGTTTGCTGTTTCCGGGATAAATTCTTTTCCGAATTTTTCTGTAATTACTTCACGGCACTTAGTAAGAGCTGATTCAGCAATATTTAAAGAGTCGGTTCTCATGTAAGTGATTAAACCAACAGATCCATCACCCAAATTTTGTCCTTCATAAAGCATTTGAGCTAATCTCATTGTTTGTCTGGCGCTGAATCTTAATTTTTTAGAAGCTTCTTGTTGCAAAGTACTAGTAGTAAATGGTGGAAGGGGGGATTTTTTAGTTTCTTGTTTTTTGATTTCTGAAATTATGAATTTTTTACATGATTCAATATTCTTTTTGATCTCCTCAGATTGCTTGGCATTTTTTATATCAAATTTGTCTAAACTTTTATTATCAATAGAAGACAACCCGGCTTCAAATAATTCTTCTTTTTTATCAAAAATAGCGGAGATGCTCCAATATTCATCAGCTTGAAATGCTTGTCTTTCTTTTTCTCTGTCTACTATAAGTTTGAGGGCAACCGATTGCACTCTACCAGCTGATAATCCTCTTCTGATTTTTTGCCAAAGAAAAGGGGATAATTCATAACCCACTAAACGATCTAAAACTCGGCGCGCTTGTTGCGCGTTAACCAAATTTTCATCAATTTTTCTTGGTGATTCTAGGGCTTTCTTTATGGCTTCCGGAGTAATTTCATGGAAGGTAATGCGTTCATAATGGTCGTCCAAATTCATTAATTGAGCTAAATGCCACGCGATTGCTTCTCCTTCACGATCCTCATCAGTAGCCAAAATAACTCGGGGAGCTTTAAGCGCTAATTTTTTGAGGGCATTAGCGTTTTTCTGAGCTTTTTTAGGAATAATATATTGCGGCTCAAAGTCATGTTCTATATCAATGCCGATTTTAGATTTGGGTAAATCCCTCACATGACCATAAGAACTCTCTATTTGAAAATCTTTGCCTAAAAATTGGCTAATGGTTTTAGCTTTAGTGGGGGATTCTACGATGATTAAACTTTTATTTATTTTTTCTTTTACTGTTTTTGTTTTGCCCATATCCAATTTTCTATCGTCTCAAAATATATTTATTTGCGTTTTGTTGTATTAAATTCTTTAATTCTAAGAAAGTCAAATTTTGATTTATTGTAGCTGGATCTAAATTAGTAAGAGTTATTATTTCATCAACATTTAAAGATTTTTCCGAATTATAAAAAATTTCCATTATTTTCTTTTCAATTTCGTTCAAGTTTTCATTATTAACCGAATTTTGTTTTATGGCAAGTGGTAAATTTAATTCCGTTAAAATATCATTAACATTATTTACAAGTTTAGCGCCAGCTTTGATTAATTCGTTAGTGCCTTCTGAGTTTTTAGAAAAAATAGATCCCGGTATGGCAAAAACTTCGCGGTTTTGTTCTAAAGCGAAGCGAGTGGTAATAAGGGCGCCAGATTTTAAGGGCGCTTCAATTACTATCGTTCCTAGGCTCAGCCCGCTGATAATTCTATTTCTTTCTGGAAAGTGATGCTTGAGGGCTGGAGTGGTTAAGGGGTATTCGGAAATCAAGCATCCATTTTCTTTTATTTTCTCGGATAATTTTTTATTAGTATTTGGAAAAATATTGTCTAAACCAGTGCCCATAACAGCAATGGTTTTCCCATGGGCGTTTAAAGCGGAAAAATGCGCAAAAGTATCAATGCCGTAAGCGAGGCCACTAACAACGGTTAATCCAGCTTCAACTAATTCTCTAGATATTTTTTCCGCGACGCTTTTCCCGTAGGGAGAACATTTTCTTGTTCCTACGATAGCTACGGCTGGCATTTGGTGGTCATATTCTCCTGATTGATATATTCCCAATGGGCAATGAATGGTTTCTTGTAATAATTCTGGGTATTCTTCGTCCTCTTGAAGAATTAATTTTACATTTAAATTGAGGAGTTTTTGCCACTCCGATTCTGGATTGATTTCTTTTTTCTTTTGGAGAAATTTTTCAATGGTTGTTTTTTCAAATTTAGCGAAGTTAGAGTCGTTTAAAGAATTTGCGTTCCAAGCGTCTTGAAAAGATCCGTATTTATTTTTTAGAGACGATAAAAAAGAGAAATTGGATTCGCAAGCCAAAGTTAAAGCATTAAAAAATATTTTTTCTTCATTTTTATCTGGCATTTGCATTTATTTTAACGCAATGAATTTTAATTGACAAGATCATTATTTTTAATTGGTAATATTGGAAATAATAGCCATTGCGTTTGATTTGTATTTTCTATATAATAAAGACATAGCAATGATGAAATTGGATTTTAAAAACGATTTATTTTCAAAACAACTAGCCACTAAAATTGGTATAGTTTTTATTGTAGTTGTGATAGCTATTATCGCGGTGGTTATTCTTTCTGGTCAAATTAAAGAAAAAGCTCTTTCTATTAGTGGTTTGCAAATACAAAGTCAAACTCTGGCGTCTCAAGGGGAAGCTTTTTCCAGGCTGATGAAGGATTATCAAGTTGCCAGTCCTTATTTGGAATCAGTTAAACAATTACTACCCAATCAAAATCAAATTATTAGTTTTAGTAAAGATATGGCGGACGCGGCAAGTTCTTTTAATGTCAATTTGGGGTTTGGTTTTGATAAAGAGGGGGTAAAAAAAGTTTCGGAGGGCGTGGGTGCTATTGGTTTTTCAATGTCTTTGAATGGAAATTTTTCAAATATTGTTGAGTTCATCACTTCTCTAAAAAAATCGCGTTACTTTGTGGATTTTAGTAGTTTTGATTTCACTGGTGGATCAGCAGATAGCATTATTAAGGGTGATAGATCAATTTCCGCCATTGTTAGGGGCCGTGTTTTCATAAGAAATCAATAAAAAATAAATATTATTAATTAAATGTTTGGAATAAATAGTGAAAATAAAAAGCCAAAATATCTAGGAGCCAAGGCCATGAATCGCAAAAAGCTTGCGACTCAAAACTTGATTTTTGTCCTTGTAGCTGTTATCATAATTATTATCTTATGTTTTATTGTAGTCTCTAATTTGAGTTTTTTAGTGAAACAAATAAACTTAAGTTTAAGAGCGGGGAGTCACTTGCCAGAAGAACAATCATTTGATTTAAAAGGGTTGGACGCAATAAAAGATAAATTGCCGTTTGTTTCAACAGCAACACCAACGCCAGTGCCAACAGATATGTCAGCTTCAGCATCCACTTCCACTCCTGAAATGGCAACGACTACTCCAGTTGTTTTGCCTGGTGGTTTACCGATAGAATAATTACCATAAAATAGATCATACGCGCACATAGTTCAGTGGTAGAACGCAGTCCTGATAAGACTGAGGTCGAAGGTTCGATCCCTTCTGTGCGCACTT
>CAZRVJ010000017.1:0-10191 GCA_964603535.1 uncultured Candidatus Saccharibacteria bacterium | reverse complement strand
TAATAATTTATACTAAATATGCAAGATATAGAGATGATTTAAAAAGAAGAGAAATATGGAGGGGTGGGTTGACCCCGCACCTTTTGTGAATTATTCGCGATTGCCCGCTTACAGCGGGCTTATTAACAAAAGGTGCGGGGTTGCTTTTTTGCCATTTTTATGTATAATAAAATAAGCGTTTTGATAAGCAAACAATCGCTACCAATGTATTTGTAGAAGTTTTAGTCCGCCTTCGCCCAAGGCTTCGGCGGATGCTCAATTTTATAATTGTTCACTTCGTTCACAAATAAAATTGGCAGAGGAAAGTCCGGACTCCCTTTTTGGTTTCGGCCAAAATGACAATGGCAGTTGTTAACGGCAACCGTACTAATATTTAAAAAATAGAGGTACAGGGAAAGTGCCACAGAGACTATACTATCTATCTTATGGATAGAGAAAGGTGAAAAGTTGGCGGATGTTTTTTAAATTACCGCCTTTCATGTTTGGTGACAAACAATGATGGCAAACCCTGCCTGGTGCAAGGTCAAAGTTCGTTTCGCTATTTGGCGGACGGATAAAAAGTAGATCGCTTGAGTCTGACGGCGACGTTAGACCTAGATAGATGATTGTTTAAAACAAAATCCGGCTTATACTTATTGAAACGTGATACTCTATGGAAAAATCCCGCCTAAAGCGGGATTTTTGGTGTTGGAATTTGTAATGAAAAATGGTTATGCACTTTTGGATTTTTCTATTTTTTAGTATAATAGAAATATATGAATAGAATTATAAAAGTATATTATTTTGTTCCCGCCATAATTTTTACTTTGATTATTATTTTTGGTTGTTTTGTATTCTCATTAATGGCCGCCCCTCCAAGTACTCCATATTATCCTGGAGAAACTTTAGAGCCAACATGTTCTGTCGGTGATGTTAACTGTACTGTTTCTTCGCCCGTTTCTACTTATTTTACGACAACAACTATAATTACAATGAATAATTATCCGATTGATTTTGGGCCAGGTATATTATATGTTAATTCACAAAATAATCACATTGGCATTGGAACAACCACCCCAACTGAAGCTTTGGAATTTGGTTTAAATAAAAGAATGAAGCTTGCAACGGATCAAAATAATTTAGATGATAGCTCTCTAATCAGATTACAATGGATGTCTAATGTTGGTAAACCGGCTATTGGTTGGTTTGATGAAAATGGGAATAGGCAAGCTGCGATAGTCGCGCATAGATACCTGACTTATCCAAGCGATGAACATAAGCATTTTTCTATAGAGACGTCGGATTCTTTAGGAGCGCTCCAGACAAGGTTTGAAATTCCTTGGGGAGCCGATACTATTGAAATACAGACGCATAGCGCTGATTTTAAAGTTGGCGGAGCTCATAAATTGATTGTGGGTAGCGATGGATCCCCAGGGACAAGTGTTTTAAATAGTAATACTTATATTACCGGAGATAGAAAATTGGGCATTGGATTTGTTGATGAAAATCAGTCTTTTTATACTACTGCTAGCATGGAGTTGTATCGTAATGGTTATCATTCCGAATTTTTAATTAATGAAGCTGCCGGGACTAAAGAGGCTCGTTTGCATCTTCGTCGTGGCACGAAAGATTGGGAAATAATAAATAATACCCATTTAACTTTTGAAACGGAAGATAATGAGGTAATGAGATTAACCAGCGCCGGTAATCTGGTTATTGGCGCCACAACAACTAATGCTAGATTTGAGGTTGCTGGAGGTGATGCTTATATTAGCACGCAAAACAATGGGTTAATATTGAGAGATACGGATGGTAGCGGGTGTCATAAAATTACTATAAATAGCGCAGGAGTTATTGCCGCGGCTACAATAACGTGCCCTTAGCGTGACAAGTATTTTATAAATAAAATACCAAGTATATATTTGTGAGGGTAAATATTGGGATGAATAGGAATAAAATTTTAGTTATTAGTATTTTTGTTTTATTTTTTGGGTTCAATGTTAACGCAACTAATATTGATGATGGTTTTAAATATGCTTGGGGAAGCAATTGTGGTTGGATTAATTTTGGGACCTTGATTGGCAATGTTGTTATATCTAATGATAAACTTATCGGATATGCTTGGAATGATAATTATGGTTGGATTAATTTGGCGCCATCTGCTGGAGGAATTATTAATAACAATGGCAAGCTTTCTGGTTTGGCTTGGGGAGAGGGATTGGGTTACGTGGATTTTAATGGTGTTAGTATTAATTCCGATGGGTATTTTTTGGGATATGCTAGTAGCACTAATTGTGGATTAATTAATTTTAATTGCGCCAATACTAATAATTGTACTCTTAATAATTTTAAAGTACGAACAACTTGGCGACCAGTATCTAATACATGGGTTGGTGGATGCGGGGATTTGTGCCAAGCTGGGATAATGTCTACTCCGACTTTAATTCCAATTTTACACCCAACTTCGATCCCAACTGTAATTCCTTTACCAGTTTCAACACCAGTAAAAGATCCGCTTACTTTAACCGTGAGTGAAAAAACAATTAATGCTTCTAAAATTTCCAAATTTATTTTTTCAAGAAATTTAAAATTATCTATGATTGGTAATGATGTAAAAGAATTACAAAAATTTTTAAATAATCAAGGGTTTATTGTGGCAGAAAAAGGAGCCGGTTCATTAGGCAATGAAACAAATTATTTCGGGTTATATACTAAGAGAGCTCTTATTAAATTTCAAGAAAAATTTGCTGAAAATATTTTGAATCCATTAAGCTTATTGAGGGGGACTGGTATTTTTGGTGATAAAACTCGTAATTTTATAAATAATTTATAATTTAATAGTATAAAAAAAATAATATTTTTTGTTATGTTTCAGTCTAAAGCGGGATTTTTTGTTGGAAAATATTAATTGACAATACCATGCTTTTGTTTAAGATTATAGATAGCAAGGTCTATTTTGGGTTTAAAAAAAAGAATAAGGAGGTGGGATGATGTCTTTGATGTGGAATTTCATGAAATCAGTAATCGTAATCTTCGTCGCCATTTTTCTGATTGTAGGCTATACTTTTGGTGAGCAGGGCAGGATGTCAAAGTTTGATCTTTTTGTTGTTATTATCTTCGTGTCTATGATTTTGCTTTTATTTTTGCATATTTTAGAAGGTATGCCTACATATTTAAGAGTAGGAGAAAGATACAAAATGCAATACTATTTTGCATTACCTAATGATCAGGGATATATTTTGTCTTTATTGGGGGTAGAAGAAAGTTTGCCAGAGGGCATTATTAAGACTATTTATTTTGTAAAAAAAATTGTTATTGTTGGTAATTCAATAAATCGTAAACAAATCATTCCATATAAATTTTTAGTGACTAGAAAAGAAGGTGATATTTTTTATTTGAGGGCAATAAAATAATAAAAGCCGACTGTTTATTATAAACAGTCGGCTTTTTTATTAATGGAATTTATTAAGAGTGTGTGTTAAAATGGTTTTAATGCTGAAAAAGCTGTTTAATCACGAGTCAAAAAGTATTTCTGGCGGGGCTTTGGTTGTTGCTGTTTTTTATTTATTAAATGGAGTTTTGGCTTTGTTAAGAAATGGGCTATTGGCCTCTAAATTTGGCGCCAGTCAAGAATTAGACATTTATTATGCGGCTTTTCGCATTCCAGATTTTATTTATGTGATTTTAATTAGTGGAGCAATCTCTGCCGGTTTTATTCCTTTGTTCGCGGAAAAATTAGCAAAATCAAAAGAAGATGCGTGGAAGTTTAGTAATAATATTTTAACAACCCTCACTTTGATTTTGTCCGCGGGCGCGGCGATTGTTGCTGTTTTTGCTCCGTTCTTAGTGAAATTAATAGTTCCGGGATTTGATTTGGATGATCAATCAAGAGTAACTTTGCTGGTAAGGATTATGATGATTCAACCTATTCTTTTGGGAATGTCTAATATTGTTGTTGGCATGCTGCAAAATTTCAAAAGATTTTTTATTACATCATTAGCCCCGATTTTTTATAATCTTGGCATCATCGTTGGTATTGTATTTTTTGTGCCAATACTGGGATTAAAGGGATTGGCTTGGGGAGTTGTTTTAGGCGCTTTATTGCATTTTTTGGTGCAATTGCCTGGTTTAAGAAATCTCGGTTTCCATTTTAAATTTTTGCCCGATTTCGGTTCGCAAAATTTAAAACAGATTTTTTATTTAATGGTACCGAGAATGTTGGGGTTGCTTTCTACTCAAATTAACTTTTTGATTGTGACGATTATTGCTTCTGGTTTGGCGCAGGGCTCTTTATCCGTTTTTAACTTTGCCAATGATTTGCAAAGTTTGCCTCAAAATATTTTTGCTATTTCTTTTGCTGTTTCCGTTTTTCCTGTTTTAGCTCAATTGTCCGATAAAAGAAAAGAATTCTTACAGACCTTTTCCAATACTACAAAAAATATTTTATTTTTTATGGTTCCGATTGCTGTCTTGTATGTTGTTTTGCGAGAACTTATTGTCCGCGTTACTTTAAGCTATGGAAGTTTTGATTTGTCTGCCACTTTGGCAGTAGCAGATGTTTTGGGTATTTTTGCTATTGGTATGGTAGGGCAAAGTTTGTTGCCGTTAATGATAAGATTGTTTTTTGCTATGAAAGATTCTATTCGTCCTTTTTTGGCCGGATTGGCGGGTAATGTTTTGAGCGTTGTTTTGTGCTGGAGTTTGTCTCAATATTTTGGCGTGCGAGGATTGGCTTTAGCTTTTGTAATTGCTGGATATTTTAACTTAGTTTTGCTTTGGAGTTTTTTGAGAAAAAAAATGATTATTACAGAAAGTCTTGGTATTGTTCAGTCTTTTGGCAGAGTCATGGGAGCCAGTACTGTAGCCGGTTTATCGGTGTTTGGGGTTTTGAAAATGTTGAATTTTTCGGTAATATCAACTAGTCTTATTCTTACAATCATTCAAATAATGGTTATTGCTGTTATTTTCGCTTTAATTCATTTTGGAATTTTATATCTTATTAAAGCTCCTGAATTGAGTTATCTAAAGAGCATTTTCAGAATAAAAAGAAAGGAAGAAAATATTGATAAAGTTTTATGAATAATATTCGTAATTTTGTAATTATTGCCCATATTGATCATGGTAAGTCAACTTTAGCTGACCGATTTTTGGAAATCACAAAAACTGTAGAAAAAAGAAAAATGAGAGAGCAATATTTGGATCAGATGGATTTAGAGAGAGAAAAGGGGATTACTATTAAAATGCAGCCGGTAAGAATGGACTATAAGGGTTATACTTTAAATTTGATTGATACTCCGGGACACGTTGATTTTGGTTATGAAGTTTCTAGAAGTTTAGCTGCCGTGGAGGGAGCAATTTTATTGGTGGATGCTACTCAAGGAGTGCAAGCGCAAACTATGGCTAATTATAAATTGGCTAAAGAACAAGGCTTGGTAATCATTCCAGTAGTTAATAAAATTGATATGAATATTGCCAGAGTGGAAGAAACTAAAGAAGAAATTGTGGCTTTGTGTGGAGTAGCTAAAGAAAGTATTTTGGGAGTTTCTGCCAAAACAGGAGAGGGTGTAGAAAAAGTTTTAGATGAAGTGATTAAACAAGTTCCACCTCCGGAAATCAGAGAGGACAAGCCATTGCGTGCTTTGATTTTTGATTCTTTGTTTGATAATCATAAAGGCGTAATTGCGTATATAAGAGTAGTGGATGGAAAAATAAAAGCTGGAGATAAAGTTTTTTTGGCTATTGGTAGAAGCGCTTTTGAGGTAATGGAAATAGGAGTTTTTAAACCGAATATGATAAAGGTGGATGAGTTGACGAGTGGGCAAACTGGATATGTGGCTACGGGTATTAAAGAGCCGGAAAAATTAAGAGTAGGAGACACATTGGGAAAGATTACGGCACCGGGCGCCAGTTTAAATATGAGAGATGTAGTGATTAATATTGAGCCATTGCCTGGCTATCGTGAGCCAAAGCCGATGGTTTTTGCCAGTGTTTATCCTCATGAAGCCGATGATTTTGAAGTATTAAAAAAATCCATTCAGAAATTAAAATTAAATGATCCAGCTTTATTTTGCCAATTGGAATTTTTCCAGTCTTTAGGACGAGGATTCTCTTTGGGTTTTTTGGGCATGCTTCACTTGGAAATAGTAAAAGAAAGATTGGAGAGAGAATACAAATTAGAGACTGTGCTCACTACGCCTACGGTAAGCTTTAAGGTTAAAATGAAAAATGGAGAGCAGATAGATATTTTTCGTGCCGTAGATTTGCCCAATCCGGAAGGCATAGAGGCTATTTTGGAACCTTGGGTAAGATTGGAAATTTTGACTACTAATAAATATTTTGGAGATATCATGAATTTAGTTAGTCTTTACCGTTTGAATTTCATTGATAATAAATATTTGGGGGATTTGATGATTATTAATTTTGAAGCTCCGTTGATGGATATTATTTCCGATTTTTATGACAAACTAAAAAGCATAACCAGTGGTTACGCTTCTATGAATTATGAAATTATAGAATATCGTAAGGGGAATTTAGTGAAATTGGAATTTTTAATTGCTGATGAAAAGTTTGATGCTTTTGCTAGAATTGTTCCTAAAGAAAGAGTTAATCGCGATGGCCGTTTAGTGGCGGCAAAATTAAAAGAGTTATTGCCCAAAGAAAATTTCAGCGTGGCTATTCAAGCTATGGCTGAGGGCAGAATTATTGCTCGCGAAACTATTTCGGCCTTGAAAAAAGATGTAACTGGTTATCTCTATGGAGGCGATCGTTCTCGTAAAATGAAGCTTTGGAAAAAGCAGCAAAGAGGAAAGAAGAGATTGAAAGAATTTGGTAAGGTAGATGTGCCATCAAGGGTTTATTTGGAAATTTTAAAATTGTAATTATTTAAAAATTAAGCTAATATTTTAAGAGGATAAAATAATGAAGCTTCTTAAATCAAAAATAATTTTGGTTATTTTATTGGCTATTTTAGCTTTCTTTTTGTTTAAAATTTATCAATTGTGGACAGTACAACAGGGCTTGAGAACTCGCTTGAATAATTTAGACAACAAGACAGAGGCCTTGAAAAGAGATAATCAATCAATGGAGAAAGAAATAGAATTATTGCAAAATAAAGATAATCTAGAGGAAGTGGCGCGAAGATCTCAAGTTTTGAAAAAGCCTGGCGAGAAAGCTTTAATAATTCCTGAAGAGATTTTAAATTCTAGTTTTGCTTCGGATAATTCCAAAAGTGAAGAGGGTTGGTGGCAAAAAGTAAAGAATTTTTTTGGGCTATAAAATAAAAATTTATTAGATTGACGCGAGTGTCGTATAGTGGCAATACACGACCTTCCCAAGGTTGAGACGAGGGTTCGATTCCCTTCACTCGCTCCGAGAGGGGACGCTTCCCAATCTTGCTTAATGCCATCTTAGCTCAGCTGGTAGAGCAGTGCTTTCGTAAAGCAAAGGTCCCCGGTTCAAATCCGGGAGATGGCTCATATAAAGTAATAATTTGTAAAGTCCTCCCGCCTTTATTAAAATAATTAATTATTAAAGAAGGCGGGATCCCGCTATGGCGGGAGATTCTCACCTTTGGCTCTTTTTATTTTTATGTTAAGATAATATTATGAGTAATTTACAGAACAGAATAGAAGGGATGCAAGAGCGGATCCGCCGAGCAGCGGATTGTCTTTGACTTACATAGTAAAGAGAAAAAAATAAAAGAATTGGAAATTGAAACGGCCCGTCCGGATTTTTGGGGTATGCCAGAATCAGCTGGAAAGATTTCTCAAGAGTTGGCGGATTTAAAGAATGCCGTGGAGTTTTGGAATAAAGCGGAAAAGGAAATAGAAGATTTGAAAGAAATTATTAAAATGGCGGAGAGTGACGAAAGTTTAGAAAAGGAATTGGAGGAAAAAATAGATATATTGGAAAAAGAGTTAAGAAAAGAAGAGCTGGTAGTTTTATTATCCGGGAAATATGATAAGAAACATGCTTTAATGACTATCTCTTCTGGCCAGGGTGGGCATGATGCTGAAGATTTCGCGCGAATGCTTTTTAGAATGTATTCTAATTATTTTGAGAAGAAAAAATGGCATTATCAGGTCTTGCATGAGCATTTTTCTGAGGAACCGGGCGGATCTAGTGAGGCTGGCGGAGAAAGAGGATTGAGAAGTATTTCTTTGGAGGTGGAAACACCGTATGCTTTTGGATATTTAAAGAATGAGTCGGGAGTGCATCGTTTGGTTAGGGTTTCTCCCTTTGATGCTAAAAAATTGCGACACACTTCTTTTGCTTTAGTGGAAGTAGTCCCGGAAGTAGAAGAGGTAGAAATGAATGAAATACAATTGGATGATAAGGATTTGAAAGTTGAATTTTCTAGATCATCGGGAGCGGGCGGGCAGAATGTTAACAAACGTGAGACTGCTGTGAGAATAGTTCACTTGCCAACGGGCGTGGCGGTTAGTTGTCAAAGTGAACGATCACAAGCACAGAATCGTGAAAAAGCCACGCATTTATTAAAGGCCAAAATTTTTAATTATTTTCAAAAACAAAAAGCTGAAGAAAAAGAATTCTTAAAGAAGCGCATTGAGCCTTCTTGGGGAAATCAAATTAGAAATTATGTTTTGCATCCTTATAAATTAGTAAAAGATTTGCGTACTAATGTGGAAAAAACCCAGTTAGAATCTATTTGGGAAGGCGATATAGATGATTTTATTGAGGCCGGTCTTTCTATTAAGGATTAACCCTTTCTTTGATTTTTATTTTTTGCTATAATAACAATACTTATGATATTCTTTCAAAACGTTACTAAGAATTATAATTCACATACCGTTGCTTTAGATAATATTACTTTTAAAATAATTCCAGGAGAATTTGTCACTATCGTCGGAAGATCGGGAGCGGGAAAATCAACGCTCATCAAATTATTAATTGGAGAAGACAAGCCTTCTAAAGGTAGGATATTTTTTGATAAAGAAGAAGTGAATCGTTTGGAGGCAAAGGACATGCCAAATTTGCGTCGCAAGATTGGTATTGTTTTTCAGGATTTTAAACTTTTACCGAATAAAAATAGTTTTGAGAATGTGGCTTTTGCCATGGAAACAGCTGGTTGCTCTCCAAAGGAGATTGAAGAATTCGTTCCTCAAATGTTGGATTTGGTGGGATTAAAAGAAAAAGGCGCCAATTTTCCTCACGAATTATCCGGTGGAGAAAAACAGAGAGTAGCAATCGCTCGCGCTATGATTAATCAGCCGGATTTATTAATTGCTGATGAGCCAACTGGAAATTTGGATCCTATCAACTCCAATGAAATTATCAGATTATTATTGAAGATTAACGAAATGGGCACTACAGTGCTTTTGGCTACACACAACAAACAAACAGTGGATTCTTTGGAAAAAAGAGTAATTAGTATGGAATCTGGTCGCATTATTAGAGATGAAGAAGAAGGAAGATACATTCTTAGTTAATATTCATCCGCTGATTGGCGGAAAAAATTATGGTAATTTTACTTTCACGCGTAATTAAATACGGTATTCAAAATTTTTGGAGAAATGGACTTTTGTCCAGCGCCACTATTGTTGTAATGATTTTGGCTTTAACTGTTTTTTCCAGTTTAATTATTTTCGGTTCAGCTGCGAATACTACGATTAGTTCTTTGCAAGAAAAAATTGATGTTAGTGTTTATTTTAAAACTTCAGCTGATGAAGGACAGATTCTTGCTTTGAAAGGTTCTTTAGAAGAATTAGAAGAAGTGAGAGCTGTTGAATATATTTCTCGCGATCAAGCTTTAGAAGCTTTTAAAGAAAAGCATAAAGATGATCCGGCCGTGATTCAATCTTTGGATGAGTTAGGAGATAATCCGCTTTCCGCTTCTCTTAATGTGAGAGCTAAAGATCCGAAGTATTATGCCGATATTTCTTCTTTCTTAGAAAGTGAAGCTCCAGCTGGTTTGATTGATAAAATTAATTTTAGTGAAAATCAGGTAGTAATTGAGAGATTGTCTAAGATTGTAAATACTTTGCGCATGGGTGGTATTATTTTGGCTGTTGTTTTGGCTTTAATCGCATTCTTAATTGCTTTCAATACTATTCGTTTGGCGATCTTCTCTAATCGTGAATCTATTGAGATTATGCGCTTGGTAGGAGCTTCCAATTCCTTAATTCGTGGCCCGTATATAGTAGAGGGTATTATTCACGGATTGATTGCTTCATTTATTACTACAATTTTGTT
>CAZRVJ010000016.1:4787-10265 GCA_964603535.1 uncultured Candidatus Saccharibacteria bacterium | reverse complement strand
CATTAGAAAGTGAAGGGGAGTTGCCTTTAAAGAAAAAAATTAGAATTACTAGAGTCCATTTGGAAGAAGACACTGGTAAATTAGCGCATTCTGATGATGGCAAAAATACCTTTGTTGATTTTAATCGCGCTGGCGTGCCTTTAGCTGAGTTAGTGACTGAACCGGATATTTCTTCTGGGTATGAAGCGCAGAGATTTGCGGAAGAATTGCGTTCTATTTTGCGTTATTTAGGAGTGGCGAACGCTGATATGGAAAAGGGTGAATTACGTTGCGAAGTAAATATTTCTATAGCTCCAGAAAATGCAGAAAAATATGGCACAAAAGTTGAGATAAAAAATCTCAATTCTTTTCGTTCTGTAGGACAGTCTATTGATTATGAAATAAAAAGACAAACAGAAGTTATTGAAGATGGCGGTAAGGTTGTTCAAGAAACGCGTGGCTGGGATGAAGTAAAAGGTGAAACTTTCTCACAACGTAAAAAAGAAGAAGCGCATGACTACAGATATTTTCCAGAGCCCGATTTATTGCCTATGGCTCCAAAAGAAATGTTTGATTTGGAAGAAATAAAACGGGAGTTGCCAGAATTGCCAGAAGCTAAGCGTTTACGCTTTATGAAAGAATTCGGCTTGAAATATAAAGAGGTGGAAGCCTTATCTTTTGAGCCGGCCATAGCTCAGTATTTTGAATCTATGATTTCAGAACTAGATACTTTTGAAAAGACAGAAGGACAACGAAGAGAAAAGAGGATTAAATTAGCTTATAATTATTTCATGAATGATTTGCAGAGTTTGATGACGAGTAAAAGTATTAAGATTGGAGAGTTGAAAATTGACCCGGAAAACTTTGCGCACTTAATGGATTTTGTTGATAAAAATATGATTTCTTCCGCGGCTGCTAAAATGGTTTTAACGGAAATGTTTGAAGCCAATCGTGAAGCCGGGGATATTATAAAAGAAAAAGGGTTGTTGCAGGTTTCTAATGAAAAGGATTTGGAAGTTTTTGTGGAAAAGGTGATAGAAGAAAATCCCGCGGTGGTAACGGAATTTAAAAATGGTAAAGAGAGCGTTTTGCAATTTTTAGTTGGGAAATGCATGGCTTTATCCAAAGGTAAGGCTAATCCCAAGGTAATCCAAGAATTATTAAGGAAAAAACTATCTTAATAATTTATTGTTTTTGACTAAATTTTGTGGTCTAATACAATAGTCGGATAAAAGATAAAATTTATATGGGAATTGAAAATTTAAATAAAGTAGAACAAAAAGAGCAGTTCTATAAAGAGATTAATATTGAGGAAATAAAAGAAGCTGCTAAAGAATTAAATGATGATCCTAAATTTAAGGCTTTACGAGAAAGCTTTATTAAATTAGCCGAAAAAATAAAAGATTTTGAACAAGCCGCAGAGGAAATGAAAAAAGGCGGTAGCATTGACGAAAATTTGATAATAGCGGCTCAGAAAAAGTATTCCGAGGATATGGAAGAAATTGAAAGCGTGATGATTGGTATGGTATTGGAAAAGATGGGCGCGAAAGTTAAAAGCGATGTTCCGGACGCTATAGATGAAATGTTTGCTGATATTATGAAATCAGAAGGAGATGAAAGTAAGGATCCCATGTATGAGATTAGACATTGGGATCAACCTGAGAAGAATCCCGAAAATATTGAAAAATAATCAAAATTTAAAAAGAACAAAAAACCGCTTTAGGCGGTTTTTTGTTTTAAGAAACTCTTAGTTAATTTTTCTGCTTGTTGTTGATTTTTAATCCAATGGATTTCTTGATCGCGTTTAAACCAAGTCATTTGTCGTTTGCTGAAATTGCAAATAGCTTTATAGAGTTCCAGAATCATTTCTTCTTTAGTGATTTTTTCGTGAATATATAAGCTAATCCAGCGGTATTCTAAACCAAAGTCATATAAACGCTGATAAGTTACTCCTGATTTTTTGAGTTTTTTTATTTCATTAACCATTCCATGATTGAGGCGGCGGAGTAGTCTTTTCCAGATTAACTCTTTTAATTCTTTTTGATCCCGTTTTACGCCTAACTTTAATACTTCGTAATCTCTATGCTTTTGTATTTGAGGAATTGGTTTCTTGGAGGTCATGACAATTTCTAGGGCACGAATTAAGCGGCGGGGATTGTTTTTGTCTATGGTGGCGGCGCGATTGGGATCAAGCTTTTTTAGTTTTATAAATAATTCTTGAGTAGTTAGTTTTTCTAATTTTTTGCGAAGTTGGGCGTTGGGTTTAATGTCGGGGAATATCTGATTATCAACTACAGCGTCAATATAAAGACCGGTGCCACCGCAAATAATTGGTATTTTATTTTTGTCTAATATTTTCTTGATTGCGATTTGCGCCTGTTTTTGAAAATCGGCTACAGAGAGCTGTCTTTTGGGTGAGGCAATGTCTAGGAGATAATGGGGGACGCCGCGCATTTCTTTTTTAGTAATTTTACCAGTGCCAATATTCATTCCCGTATAAACCTGTCTAGAGTCGGCGGAAATAATTTCGCCATTATATTTGAGAGCTAAATTAACCGCTAGATCGGATTTACCCGAGGCAGTTGGCCCTAAAATTACAATTATTTTTTTCTGCTCTTTTTTTGTCATCGTCATCGTAGTCATCATTATCATTATCATTATTATTATCATTGATATTTTTGCATAAATTGCTTAAAACTTCAATTCATAGTAATCAACTATGAATTGAACGAAATGAAAGAATGACGGAGCCGGCTGGAGTGAGCGAGAGTTGGCTGGGGGGGGGTGAGTGAGAGTCGGCTGGGATGAGCGAGAGTTGGCTGGAGGTGGGTGATGGTTGACTAGGGCGGATGAGAGTTGAGGCGGGGGAGATTAACTCCTAAAAATAGATAATTTTAGTATTTTTATATAAATTATTTAGAACTTCAATTCATAGTAATCAACTATGAATTGAAACGATGACGGGATTTGTTAAGATCGGTAAGGATGAGGGTGGGATGGGGGGGTAGCTTTTAAAAAGGGGTAATTTATGGTAAATTTTTAGATATGTTAGGGATGAAAAGATTTCAAAGAAAAAAAGAGGATTTTATCTGCGAGCATTGTGGAGAAAGCGTTAAAGGCATTGGTTATACCGATCATTGCCCCAGGTGTTTGTGGTCTAAACATGTTGATGTCAATCCAGGCGATAGAGAAGCTGAATGTCAGGGAATGATGGAGCCGATTGGGGCGGTAGTAGTTCGTGAAGGATACGTTGTCCATTATAAATGTGATAAATGCGGATATTTGCATAAAGTAAAAGCAGCAGAAAACGATAATTTTGAAGAAATTGTGAGATTAAGCGGGAATTAAAAAAGCGGTCGCCTTTGGCGACCGCTTTTCTTTTACATTTTTGGCAATAATTTTTTGCAATTCTCTATAAATGTTTCGGTGCTGATATTTTCCAAATCTTTTTTGCCTCGTTCACGGATAGCTAAGCTTCCTGATTCTATTTCTTTATCTCCAGCCACGATGATATAAGGTATCTTTTCCATTTCTGCATTTCTGATTCTCTTGCCAATAGTGTCACTAGATTCGTCAATTTCTACTCTGAAATCATTTTCATCAAATTCTGCTTTTAATTTTTTGACAAAGTCTAAGTGTTTTTCACTCACTGGTAAAATTTTAATTTGTACAGGAGCTAGCCAGAAAGGAAATGCTCCAGCATAGTGTTCTACCATAGTGCCAAAGAATCTTTCCAAAGAGCCCATTAAGGCGCGATGAATCATATAAGGTTGATGAGTTTTACCATCTTCACCGATGTATTCCATATTAAATCTGGCAGGCATATTAAAATCAAATTGAATAGTGGAACATTGCCATTCTCTACCCAAGGCGTCTTTAATTTTAATATCAATTTTAGGGCCATAAAAAGCTCCACCGCCTTCATCAACATCATATGCCAAGTTCATTTCTTGCAAAGCATTTTTTAAAGCTTCCGTAGCTTCATTCCACATGGTCTTATCTCCTACGGATTTCTCTTTAGGCTGAGTGGCTAAATAAAGATGGAAGTTTTCAAAACCAAAACTCTTGAGAATATAAATGGAAAAATCAACCACTTTTTTAATCTCAGCTGGCATTTGTTCCGGAGTGCAAATTAAGTGAGCATCGTCTTGAGTAAAGCCACGGACTCTTAATAATCCGTGTAATACTCCAGCTTTTTCATATCTGTATACTGTTCCTAATTCTGCCCAACGCAAAGGCAAGTCTCTATAAGAACGCAATTTATTTTTGTAAATAATGATATGAAAAGGACAATTCATAGGCTTGATAAAGTATTTGTCTTTATCAATTTCCATTGAGCTATACATATTATCCTTGTAGAAGCCTAAGTGTCCGCTGGTTTCCCATAAAGTGGATTTACCAATATGCGGAGTAAAGACGATATCATAACCATTTTTGTAATGGGCTTTTCTCCAAAAGTCTTCCATGGCCACGCGAATTCTGGCTCCTTTAGGGTGCCAATAAACTAAGCCTGGTCCGTATTCTTCGTGGATACTAAATAAATCTAAATCAACGCCCAATTTGCGATGATCGCGTTTTTGAGCTTCTTCAATCATCTTTAAATATTCTTCCAACTCTTCTTTGGATTCAAAAGCTATACCGTAAATTCTGGTAAGCATTTGATTTTTTTCATCTCCACGCCAATAAGCTCCGGCAATGCGATCTATCTTGAAGGCATCGGTTGGGATTTCTTTGGAATTATCTATATGAGGCCCAGCGCACAAATCAATGAATTGTTCTGACTGATATAAAGAAGCTTCGGTCGCTTTAGCGCGAGTTTTCTCTCCAGCTTCGGTTGATCCGGTCTCTTTTAATTCTTTGATTAATTCTACTTTGAACGGTTGGTTTAAATCTGTGAAAATTTTTTCCGCTTCATCAAAAGAAACGAAACTTTGTTTAAAATCAATTCCTTTTTTGATTAAATCTTTCATCTTTCCCTCTATTTCTGCCAAGTCTTTTTCCTCAATAGGCTTTTCCAAAAGGAAGTCGTAATAAAAGCCGTTATCAATAGTTGGACCAACTCCCAATTGCGCTTTAGGAAATTTTTCTAAAACCGCCATGGCTAATAGATGGCTTAAAGAATGCCTGATTTTTTCTATTTTTGAATCTTGTTTACTCATACAAATATTATATAAACAATTAAAGCTAAAAGCAATTTGCTCTTGACTTTTGCCTATCTTTATGCTATACTTATATTAGATCATTAATAAAGGAGGATTACACCATGACAAGAGAATGTGTGGTAAAAAACATTAAGGAAACACAGGATGTGATGAAATCTTTGTGCCTTGAGCACAAAGATGTGCTTTCGGAGAAGGATACAAAGGTTGTCGCCTTTGTATCCAAGGGGTGGCATGGGGCTTTCTATTACCCATGCCATACTCTCCTCATCATCAAGAGGAAAGTATAAAAAAACGGCTACCTATAGAATATAGGTAGCCGTTATTTTTTTAATTATTT
>CAZRVJ010000016.1:1248-4777 GCA_964603535.1 uncultured Candidatus Saccharibacteria bacterium | reverse complement strand
CTATACTTATATTAGATCATTAATAAAGGAGGAATACGATGATTCAGACGTACGAGGTAAAAAATTACAAAGAATTCCGGGATGTTCTGGAATTCTTTGAGATCTTGGGTTTCAGATTTTTTGGAA
Source organism: uncultured Candidatus Saccharibacteria bacterium (assembly GCA_964603535.1). Classification (GTDB taxonomy): domain Bacteria; phylum Patescibacteriota; class Minisyncoccia; order UBA6257; family JAAZHW01; genus DAONDV01. Next base: position 4,651 of record CAZRVJ010000016.1, on the reverse strand, counting down.
CCCAGGTACTAAAGATTCAAGGCTGGCACGGGGGTATTTATTACCCCGAGTCAACCGAAATCTTGATCAAAGTTGTTTAACGACTTTGATCAAGAAAAACGGCTACCTATATAATATAGGTAGCCGTTATTTTTTTAAATTATTTAATTAGATGAGCTTCTTCGCAGATTATTTTTAATTCTCCGTTATTTCTATTAACTCTGCCTTTAGTGATAACGATTTTATCTTTTTGCCAAACATCCAAAGTTTTCTCCAAGGTTTTGGGGAAAACGGTAACTTCTATAGAACCAGTCAAATCTTCAATTTTAGCTATAATCATAGCCCTGCCTGTTTTAGTAATAATTTTTTTGAGCTCATTAATAATACCGCCAACTGTTACCATGCGATCTATAATGGCTGGAGTGATTTCTGCCAGAGTTCTGGTGGTTTCTTTTTTAAATATTTCTTTTTTGTAATTTAGAGGATTATCGGAAATATAAAGTCCTAAAAGCTCTCTTTCATATTGTAATTTTTCTTCCAATGGCATGGGCTCCGTTTGTTTGATGCGAAGAGGAGAGAAGCTCATTTCTTTGGAAAAAAGATTTACTTGTGGATTGGCAGCGGCTTTTTTAGAGTCTTGATTAAAACGCAATAATTCTTCTAAGTTTTGCAAAAGATTACCGCGTTCCAATAGATTATCAAAAGCTCCGGCTTTAATTAAGCTCTCCAAAGATTTTTTATTTAAATCTTTATGATTTATTCTTTGGAGAAATTCTTCAATATTTTTGAAGGGTCCATTTTTTTTGCGTTCGTGGATGATTTCTACCACGATGTTCTCACCGACATTTTTAATGGCTTGCAAACCAAAACGAATGGAATTTTTGCCCGGGACTACGCTGAACTTTCTAAAGCTTTCGTTGATATCTGGAGCCAAGACATTTATTTTCATATGTTTGGCTTCGGTAATTAATTCGGCTGCGCGTTCGGTTTCTGTAGCTTCATTATTCATCAAGGCGGCCATAAACTCTACTGGATAATGAGATTTTAAATAGGCAGTTTGATAGGCGATACGAGCATAACAAGCAGCGTGACTTCTGTTAAATCCGTATTGAGCAAATGGTTCAATAGATGCCCAGATTTTTTCAGCCAAGGCTTTAGGTACATTATTTTTGGTAATCATTCCATTGATCAACTTGTCTCTTTGTTGATCCATCAATTCTTTGATTTTTTTACCCACAGCTTTTCTGAGCACATCGGCTTCGCCAATAGAAAAACCGCCCAATTCAATAGCAAGTTTGATAAGCTGTTCTTGATAAATCATAACTCCAAAAGTTTTTTTCATGATTGGTTCTAGTTTGGGATGGAGGTAAATGATTTTTTCTTTGCCAGATTTTCTAGCAATATATTGAGGAATAAATTCCATCGGCCCTGGACGATATAAGGCTACCATAGCGATAACATCTTCAATGTCATTCGGTTTTAATTCCTTTAAATATCTTCTCATACCGCCCGATTCCAATTGAAAGACGCCAACAGTTTCTACATTTTGTAATAATTTAAAAGCTTTTTCATCTCTGTCGGGTAAAGCAGATAAATCTACTTTGACTTGATGCACGGCATCAATAATTTCTAAGGCATCTTGCATGGTGGTAAGATTTCTTAATCCCAATAAATCCATTTTTAATAAGCCCAACATTTCAATGGCATACATATCATATTGGGTAATAATGGAATTTTCATCTTGCGGAGCGCGTTGTAGGGGAGTGTAATTAGTTAAAGGTTCTTTGGTAATAACAATACCGCAAGCATGAATAGAAGCATGTCTAGCGCAACCTTCTAATTTTTTGGCGGAATCAATTAAACGTTTAACATCCGCGTCTTTATTGTAAAGATCTTTTAATTCAACCACTCCTTCTACGGCTTCTTTTAGGGAACTGTTGGAAGGAATTAATTTAGCGATATTATCGCAAAAACTATAAGCCATACCTAAAGCTCTGCCAGTATCGCGAATAACTCCGCGCGCAGCCATAGTTCCAAAAGTCACAATTTGCGCTACATGATCTTCGCCATATTTTCCTTTGAGATATTTGATAACCGCATCTCTTTTGGTATCAGAAAAATCCATATCTATATCAGGCATGGAGATTCTTTCCGGGTTAAGAAATCTTTCAAACAACAAATCAAATTTAATAGGATCAACATCCGTGATTTTTATTAAATAAGAGACTAGAGAACCGGCGGCGCTGCCTCTGCCTGGCCCTACTACAACGCCGTTATTTTTTGCCCAGTTAACAAAATCTTGTACAATCAAAAAGTAAGAAGAAAATCCTGTTTTCTTGATTACTTCTAATTCATATTTTAGACGATCAGTAACTTCTTGCTTGGGGTTGTCGCCAAAGCGTTTTTTTACTCCTTCGTAGCAAAGTTTTTCCAATAAACTTTCTGGGGTTTCTCCTGAAGGCACTTCAAAGTGAGGGAGTAGAGTTTTTCCGAATTCTAATTGAACATTGCATAATTCGGCAATTTTTACAGAGTTGGATAATGCTTCCGGACAATCGGCATATAATTCTTCCATGGTTTCTGTTGGGCATAATGAAAAGTCCGTGCCTTTTAAAGTAAGACGATCTTCATCAGTAGTTTTATTACCGGTTTGCACAGCTAACATAATATCATGCGCTTCCGCATCTTCTGGATTTAAATAGTGAGTGTCATAAGTAGCTACTACCGGTACATTAAATTTTTTTCCGATTTCAATCAAAGCTTTTTTAACTTTGGCGCTTTCTGGAATTTGTGGATGATAGGGAAGTTCTAAATAAAAATCTTCGTGGAAAATATCCAAATATTCTTTTAGTTTTTCTTCAACCGTGTCCATGCGATTTTCCAAAATTAATTTAGAAAGTTCGCCGGTTAAACAACCAGACAGAGCAATAATGCCTTCGTGATATTCTCTGAGTAATTCTTTATCAACTCTTGGCTTGTAATAAAAACCCTCCAAATGAGCTTTGGTGTTAATTTGTAATAGATTTTTATATCCAATATTATTTTTTGCTAAAAGGGTAATGTGATAACGTTTGGCATCAATTTGCGATCTTTTTTGAAAGCGGCTTTCGGTTGCCAAATAAGCTTCTAATCCTAAAATCGGTTTTAATCCGGCTGCGGTGGCTTTTTTATAAAATTCCGGAATGCCGTGCATAGAGCCATGATCGGTTAAAGCTAGAGCTTCAAAACCCAATTCTTTGGCGCGAGGCACTAAATCTTCAATCTTTGCTAAGCCATCAAGCAGAGAATAGTGTGAGTGTACATGTAAGTGAACGAATTTAGAATTCATAAGAATACATTATACATTTTTTGTTTTTAAAATTCAAAAAATATTCATTTGACTTTTTTAAATTAATGTGTATAATAAAGAGTAGATCTTAAAAAA
>CAZRVJ010000016.1:0-1148 GCA_964603535.1 uncultured Candidatus Saccharibacteria bacterium | reverse complement strand
AGTTGGAAGCTGCTATAATAGCAGCTTCCAAAATCCCGCAATGCTAAGGCATTGCGGGATTTTCATTTAATGATTATTTATTGAATTTTATTTTTTTTCTAAAAATATTGAATAATACAACAAGAATTAGAATGCCGATTCGGACATAAATAGATACGGGAAGATAAAGGGCAACTAGGATAATTATTACGCCCGTAATGGCGTGAACTAAAAGATTTCTCCAATCTTTTAAATAATCGTGAATAGCTATTATTATTTTTTTCATGTTTGCCATTGTAGCCGATTCACGATTTTTTTACAAATTTAAAAAATTATTTGATAGTGAAATTTACATCACTACTATCGTAGATATTATTATGTTCCGCGTCTTCTATAGTAATGCGATATTTATTTGATAAGGGTAGATCATTGATGCCCCAAACTTCTGCGTATAAATCTTGCACTGTCCATTCATAGCTACCTGAGTTTAAGGTTTTGGAAACAATGGCCGCATTAAAATTTTGACTATCTTCATTTCCGAAGATTGCTAATCTTATATTTACAAATTTTGTTTCTTTTTGGGCATTCCAGGTGATTGTGACTTTTTGTCCTTTGGTCCATACTTCTCCGCCATTTGGTGAAACAACTGTTATCTTTTGATTTTCATTTTTAATAGTAGACACGACGCATCCGGTGTAATTTTTTTCTTCATCATTTTCAAATACTAATGCGCCATCACCTTTGCTCCAGAAAATAAAAGATTCATCATTGTTAGCATAGCGACTTCCATCAGCGGAAATAGTTTGAGGTAGAGTAAGAACTCGTCCATCGCTTAAGGATACTTTTACGCTTCCTGTAGGGATGGGCATTTCTCCGGGTTGTACTTCAATAATTTCTCCCGTGTAAAAAGTAGCGCTAATCATTTTGTTGCCATCGCAAGAATAGACAACTTGAATAGGAGTTGGTGTGGGAGAAGGGGAGGCTGATGATAAATCTTGACCCCCATTTTTTTCTACATACCAAATCATTGCGCCTACAACAGCAGCCAATAAAATAAGGCTGGCAATAATATTTTTTTGTATTTTTTCCATATGCCTTTATTATATCAAAAAATCACCCCAGAGTTAAGGGTGATTTTTAGAAGATAAAGTTAATAAAAAATTCCTCAT
>CAZRVJ010000015.1:0-10330 GCA_964603535.1 uncultured Candidatus Saccharibacteria bacterium | reverse complement strand
TTTTTATTCCAAAAAGACTCACTCTGAAAAATAATGATATCTGGTTTTAAAATTCTTATTTCATCGTTAAGAAAATTTAACTCAAATGCCTTGTCTTGGTATTTTCTATTCTCACCGCCATCTCTATTCTTTCTATTTATTGAAACGAATTTATAAAGATTAGTTAGGGCAACATAAGACAATGGATTAATATTTGGCAATTTTTTATTATTTTTTAAGACTTGCTGAAAAGTAGGTTTATTTTTAAATTCTTTCCAATAATTTTGTAAATTAAGTTTATTCTTTAGAAAAAATAATGCGGTGAAATATGTTCCTGCGATATGTGGATTATATTCTGAAACGTTCTTATCTTCTATGGATATTCTCCTTTCTTCATACGATTGGAATCTCCCTTTTATCTCATCTGAACCGATATCCAAACCCACTATCAGAATCTTTATGGATTTGCCGTATTTTGAACCAATATATGGATAAGTTGCAAATTTAAGATTGGACCCATTTTTAAGGCACCCGGTTTTGAGATTTACATTAAATTTATCAAAAAATTCTTGATATTTATTTTCTAATTTAAAAAGCATAGTGCGCGGTATAGGATTCGAACCTATGACCCCTGCAATGTGAATGCAATGCTCTACCGCTGAGCTAACCGCGCTTATTACATATTTTAATATTACGCTCCCCGCCCGAACGACTTCAGTCGGGCAGGCCCGCCCGAACGACTGTAATTGCTTAGTCGTTCAGTCGGGCGGGTAACCAACTGAGCTATGCGCGCAAAAATCTCATATATACGGGATTTTAGCATAATTTATTTACAGAGGCAATAATAATTATTATTTATTTTTTTATAAAAACAATTCTCCTAAAACAAAACAATCCGCTAATGAGCGGATTGTTTTGTTTTTTTATAACTATTTAATTTCAACGATAGCACCAGCATCTTCCAATTGCTTTTTGATAGCATTGGCTTCATCTTGTTTCAAACCATTCTTTACTGGTTTAGGAGCGGCATCTACCAAGTCTTTAGCTTCTTTCAAACCAAGGCCAGTGATTTCTCTTACAACCTTGATTACTTGAATTTTAGACTGACCACCATCTTTCAAAACAACATCAAAAGCTGTTTTTTCTTCAGCAGCAGCGGCACCAGCAGCGGCAGGAGCAGCAGCCATAACAGGAGTAGCGGAAACTCCAAATCTTTCTTCTAAGACTTTGACTAATTCCGCCAATTCAGCTACATTCAATTTCTCAATCGCTTCAATTAATTTTTCAAATTTTTCCATATTTTTTTAATTTATTATCTCTTAGTTCTTAGTTTTCGCAATAGCGTCTAAAGCAAAAACTAATTTTCTTAAATTTCCCTGAAGAACCCCGACCAAGGCTCTTGGCATAGAATTTAACACATATAATAATTGGCTCAACAATACTTCTCTTGATGGTAACTTAGCCAATGTTACTACCATCTCGGCGTTAATAAATCTTCCATCCATGAATCCACCCAAAATCTTAAAAGCTCTATCTTTTAATTTTTTAGAAAATTCATAAACACTCTTAGATGCTACCATTCCTTCTTCCGGACTAAAGATTAAAGCGATAGAGGCTGGAAATTGAAAAACATTAAAATCATTAATTCCAGCATTTTTCAAGATTCTCTGTACTAAAGTTTTCTTAGCGGCTTTCATTTCAATCCCCGCTTCCCTTAAAGATTTTCTCAATTCATTAGCCTCAGAAACTTTAAGACCAGAAAAATCAACCATTAAGACAGATTTACTTGCCTTGGTTTTTTCGGTCAATTCATCAATTATTTGTGATTTTTGTGCTCTTGTTAACATATTTTTAAAATAAAAACTACGGTTTTACCGTAGCGAATAATAGAGAGTTAAAAACTCATATTTACCTCTACAGGGTTTACGCTGTTTTCTCCAGCGACCTATCTTCTACGGTATATCTCCATTATATATAATCCAATATAAAAGTCAACCCCGCACCCCTTGTGGATATACTTTAATAAAAAAGCCGACTATTTTATTTTATAACTACCCAACGCCACTTCCCAAATTGATCTTTAAAGAATTGCCAATTTTTATGTTTTAATTTCTTCAATAACTTATCAATTATTGGCTTTTGAAACGAATCAAATTCCAACCAAATCTGACTATTTTCATTATTCAAATATTGCGGAGCCTTCTGCAAAATCTTTTTTATCAAAAATAACCCATCACTACCACCAAACAAAGCCAAATGAGATTCGCTCTGCAAAACGGACTTCTGCACCTTATTTTTTCGCTCTAAAGCAATATAGGGCGGATTAGTTAAAATAAAATCAAATCTCCCTCTAATCTTGGCAAAAAGATTAGATTGCACAATTTGATATCTATTTCTAGGGATTTTATTCAATTTAAGATTGATTCTAATTTGCTGAATCAAAGTTTTATCTAATTCCCCAAAAACAACATAACTATTTTTAACATTTTTTAAGATAGCAATACCGATGCATCCGGAACCAGCGCATAAATCTAAAATTTTAATTTTATCCTCCGAATTCTTAACGCGAAAAGATTTAATTTCTTCAATTATTTTCTCCGTCCAATATTCCGTTTCCAAACGCGGAATTAATGGTCTAAACCTCAAATCAATTCTACAATTTACAAAAGGCCTCCAACCAATCAAATAATCAATCAACTCTCCCTTCTCTAGAGATTCTACATCTCTCAAAAATGCCGTAGTTTTTTTATTATGATATTTATCGCGCAAAAGCCATTGAATTTCTTTTTGAATATCTTGTTTCATAACTCTAAAATAAAAATATGGCCTAAAAACCATATAAAATACTGTGTATCTGCATTATTTTAACATATTTTTGACTGAAAAGAAATATTTGACAAACATTTGTCACTCTGATAGAATGATGATAATATTAGAGTTCGAGCGAATCGCATCAAAAAACACTTGTTTTAGAGGCTCTTTTGCTTAGAATATCAATAACAGTCGTTAATTAGTATTACAAGCAAAATGGCTTATAATGACGAACAAGGCGGTAGCTTTCAGAGAAAGATGTACCAGGGTAACTGGAAATGCGCTAAATGTGGCGCTGACATCACTGAATTGCCTTTTGAACCGGATCCAGCTAGATTGGACCAGCTCTTATGCCGCGAATGCCACAGGCAGAACAGACCGTTCCGCGGTGGTGATAGAGGTGGCCGCGGTGGCCGCAGATTCTAAGACTTTTCTTAGATAATAAAACTCCCCTGATTTATCAGGGGAGTTTTTATTTTTTTGTTTATCACTCCTTCAAAAACTTATTAAAGAATCCCTCTTGTGAATGCCAAAAGTCTACAAACCTTTCTCTTTGTTGTTTAAAATATACATTAGTCATTTTTAAAACATCCTCTTTCCTAGTTTCTATCTCATTAAATATAAAATATTTAAACATCCGGTCCATCATTCTAGCCGCGCGAATATTCGGAGAAAAAGAGACTTCGCAACAGAGAAAACCTCCAAATATATGAAGATCCCCCAACATGCCCGATCTGTTTTCTTTAATCTCCATTTGAATGAGTTCCCCGTTAAGAGAAAAAACCTCTTTTCTTACGCGCTTTAACCCCCAAACCTTATCATTCACATATTCTTCAAAAGACCATCCCCCATGTCCACCATTCATTCTTTTTATTTTATAATATTCTGAATTCTCTTGAAAAACTTCTGTAAAAAAAGATTGAAATAAATAATGAAAAATCATATTGACCGAAGAATAATCAAGACTATAATTCAAATGAATTCGTAAAAGGTTTTTAAGACTCTCAATAAATCTATCAGAAGAAAAAGCATTACAATCAACAACATCAAGATCGTTTAAAACTTTTAACATATCTTCTCTCAACATCTTACCTCCTTTAATTTTTATCAAAATTATTTGTTTAAATTTTAAATAACTAAGTTATTTTTAACACAAAAACAAATCAAAGTAAACGGCCCGTTCGTCAATTGACGAACGGGCCGTTTTAAAAACATCTCCTTATAATATTTTCCCAACCTCTAAAGCAATCTCTGCCATCTCATCAATCTTTACTACCACAATTTTTATTCGTGAACCATCTTTTTGGATCTCACCCTCTCCATTAGTTTCCGTAATTTTTTTATTTTTAGCATCATCTACCTCCAACCCCAAGCCTTCTAAACCTCGTAAAATTCTCTGACGCATAATCCAAGAACGTTCTCCTATAGTGCCAGCAAAAACCAAAGTGTCTAATCCTCCCAAAGCGAAAGTATAAGAACCAATATATTTCTTGACGCGATAAGCCAATAAATCTAAGGCTATTTTTGCTTGTTCATCGCCCCCCTCTTCCAAAGTTATCAATTCCCTAACATCATTACTTTTCCCACTCACACCGCCAAGCCCGCATTGTTTATTCAAAAATTCACTTAGTTGATCCGGAGAAAAGTTTTTAGCCTTCATTAAATAAATCAAAGCGCCAGCATCAATATCTCCTACTCTAGTAGACATTACCAAACCTTCTAAAGGGGTAAACCCCATAGATGTATCAAAACTCTTTCCATCTTTTATAGCCGTGATACTAGAACCGCTGCCCAAATGACAAATAGCAATATTTTTCGGTATTTCTCCTAACAAAGATTTTAATCTTAACAATGCTGATTGCATAGAAATTCCGTGATAACCATATCTTTGGATGCCCAATTCTTTTGCCACATCATTAGCAATAGCATAAGTTTCAGCTTCTTTTGATAAAGTAAGATGAAAAGTGCTATCAGAAACTCCAAACATAGGGAGCTCCGGGAAAGCCTCGGCAAACTTATCCACTTCATTAGCAATAGAAGAAATATGAAGCGGCGCCTTCACAACATTATCCCTCATCTTTTGTCTATATTCAGCGTCAATCCTTCTTGTTTGATTAAAGAAATCTCCCGGGCAAACAATTCTAAATCCTACGGCATTAATTTCTTGTTTATCTTTTACTAATCCGCTTTCTACCAAATAGTCCACTTCTTTAGCGGAGCTATTTTGAAAATCTGCTTCTGTAATGACAAGCTTATTCTCTTTACCGTCTTTATCTTTATGAGTAACGATAAATCCCCCATTTTCTTTTTCAAAATGAGAGGATAATATTTTTTGCGCTCCAAAATAAAAAGCGTATTTTTTTGAAGCTGTACCAACATTAATTACTAAGAGTTTATTTTCCATTGCCAGTTTTCAATTTCTTCCATGTCGACTCCATATTTTTTAATATATTCATCGTGATGACGTAATTTATCTTCATACTTTTTTATTACTTTTTCTGCTTTATCTTTATTAATCTTGCCCGAACCTGCAAGAATCCTAAAAGCTTCTATTACTAAATTGAAACGATCTGTTTTATTTCTTACCTGCATATCAAAAGGCGTAGTAGTAGAACCATTCTCAATATAACCATGGACAAAGAATCTTTCATTCTTTCCCTTGCCAAAAAGCAAATGTTTTATGGTTTCCGGATAACCATGGAAATTAAAGATTACTGGCTTGTTTTTTGTAAAGTAAAAATCAAAATCTTCTTGATTATTTCCACTTCTACCAAAACCCAATGAAGAAAGCTCTACAACATTTACCAAGCGCGTTTTTATATCCGGGAATTCTCTCTTTAAATAATCAATAGCTGCCAAACATTCTTTAGTCATATAATCACCAATTGATGAAAAGACAATATCTGGATTTTTATCACTGGCGAAATTCCAAATCATCATTCCCCGCTCCAATTCCTGTCTGGCCAAATCTGGTGTCAGCCAACGCGGCTCCAATGTCTTACCAGCCACGATAATGTTAATACAATTTTTTGACTTCAAACAATGATCTAGGACAACTAAAGCGCTAGCGCCATCAGCTGGGAAATAAGCCTTAATGAAATCTCCTCCCTTTTGAAGCATATTGCTGATAAAGCCAGGATTTTGATGAGAGAAACCATTGTGCTCTTGGCGCCAACCAGAAGAAGTTAATATGTAATTAAATGATGGAACATCTCCACGCCATTCAATTTCTCGCGCTATTTTCAAAAACTTCGCATATTGATCAGCCATACTGGCCACGATTTCCACAAAGGCCTCGTAAGAAGCAAAAACCATATGTCGCCCGGTTAAAACATAACCTTGAGCTAATCCCTGCAACGAATGTTCACTCAACATCTCTATTACCCGACCATCAGAACTCAAATCCTCATCCCATTTTTTTGTAGGCCAGACAAAGGCACGTTTAGTATTTTTAAATACTTCATCTAATTTATTAGAATAAGTTTCATCCGGAGACATTAAACGAAAATTTTTATTTTTTGCGTTTAAATCAAAAACTTCTTTTAGGTACAAACCAATTCTACGCATACTACTGGAACCGATTGTACCGGGAGTAGTAGCATCTTCAGCGAATTTTGCCGGATCAGGCAAAATTAAATCTTTTCTCATTTTTCCAGCAAAGGCGTATTTCATCTCTCCCATTCTCAAGCGACTTTCTGGGATGATAGACAAAATATCTTTGTCTATACCACTTTCTTTGCTGTAAATTTCATTTATCTCATAAGATCGTAACCATTTTCCCAAAGCTTCCAAATGATCAATATTAGTCTTTGCTTCCTTAGCTATTACTTGATGTGATAAAAAATTATCTTCTATTTTTTTACCATCCAACTCCTTAATGCCTGTCCAGCCTTTAGGTGTGCGCAAAATAATCATGGGCCAACGCGGACTGGATATTTTTTTACCCTTGCGAGCTTTTGACTGAATTGATCTGATTTTTTTTAATGATTTTTCCAAAGCCCTTTGCATCTTAATATAAACTCCCAAGCCCGTAACTATAATCGGATCATAACCATAACCATAAAAAAGAGATTTTAATTCTCTATTGGACATTCTCCCAAAAACTGTAGGACCAGAAATCTTATAGCCATTTAAATGTAAAATCGGTAGCACTGCTCCGTTCTCTTTAGGATCAATAAATTTATTTAGATGCCAAGAAGTAGACAATGGGCCCGTTTCTGCTTCACCGTCACCAACCAAACAAGTCGCGATTAAGTTAGGATTATCCAAAATTGCGCCATAAGCAGTTGATAAAGAATAACCGAGTTCACCACCTTCCAAAATCACGCCGGGTGCGCCAGGGTTACTATGACTAGGAAAACCATAAGGCCAGCTAAAATTCTTAGAAATATAGCCCAAACCGCTTTCATCCAAAGTAGCTTCTGGATAAAACTTGCGCAAAGTACCTTCAATAAATAAATTAGCTTGTAAAGCCGGAAAACCATGACCAGGGCCAAGAATAAAAATCATCTCTTGATTATGTTTTTTAATCAAATAATTCAAATTGGCATAAACAAAATTAATCCCGGGACAAGTGCCCCAGTGACCCAATAATCTAGATTTAATATCATCAAAAGTTAATTCACGCCCTAATAAAAAATTATCTTGCAAATAAATTTGACTAACTGTAACATAGTTAGCCAAACGAACATATTTTTTAATAGCTTGAATAGAATTCTTCATATTTTATTCTTTTTTATAATTTTTACGAAAATCCTCATTAAATTCTTGTAATTTTTTTAAAGCTTCGGGCAAAGCTTCATTTTTACAAGCTTGAACCATCATTTCCACATCATACCACTTATCAGCCCATTCTTCTTCCAAGGATTCTAAATCTCCAAAATCATCATATAATAAATCAAAAATAGCATTTATTTCTTTATCTGCTTCCTCCGGTGTTTTTTCTCTCTTTTCTTCTATTGTAGGAAATTGTTCTATCATACTTCAATATTTTAACACAAAAATAAATCTACACCAAACAAAAAAACGGAGATTGCTATTCTGCAATCTCCGTTTTAATTATTAATTAATAATAATTTTTTATAAATTCGGCGAAGGTTTTTGACAGAAGCTTCCCTTCTGTCTGCGCCGTTTCATTTCTATATTTAGAATTAATCTCAACTTGAATAACATCCACATTAAATTCTGCTCTGATGTTATTGACCACATATGACCTGTGGGCATTATATCGCTCCCCAGGTTTGAAAAGCGCTTCTGGAGTGTAGATAGCATACCCTTGCCTTGCAAAAAAATTGGCAAAATTTTTATCTGCACAAGATTTACTTCTCAATGATTCTCTATGTTGAGTGCCTAGTATTAAATCATATTCAGTCCCACCGAGAGGCTGTTCTTTGAAGCCATGTAAGACCAAAACCAAGACCCCATCCTCACCAAAAGTCTCTACAGATTCTTGTACTAATAAGAATACATTCTGGTGAAAATCAAAGTAATAAGGAAACAATCTTGAATCAACATAAGGAGAATCTTCCTTATTATCATCAGTATCAGCGCGATTTACATCTAGGAATTGCCTGGGAATAACCGCGTGGACAAAATTTATATTTGTCTGAGACGCGATATCTTTTACAATAGATAAAACATTTACATCAGAACCTCTGAAACCAGTTTTTCTTTCCTGCAATTGCCCCTGAAAGACGGGGCTTTTGATAATTGAATCGTGCGGATTCACAACAATAACTTTTGTTGGCTTATGAAAAGTTAAACTTAAACTAGAAAATGACGACAAAAAATAATTCTGACTCTCCAGCCTCATGATTATCCCTCCTATGGAATTGTTAATTTTTTGCTAATTAAATAATAACATCTATATTGACAATAGTCAATAAGTCACGATTTCTGATGTCTTAGCGATAAAATATCCAGAAAAAATCTATTTTTCAATGATTTCTACTGACAAAATCTTAACAGGATCAATTGGCGAAGACATTGCTCCATCGCTTCCTAATTTAGTTTCGGCAGTCGCTATTTTATCAACCGTTTCCAATCCATTTATTACTTTCCCAAAAATCACATAATCTTTAGCCAAATCCTGAGTCTGATGCATAATGAAGAATTGACTACCATTAGTATTAGCGCCAGAATTAGCCATGGCGATTGTTCCTCTTTCATATTCCCCTTCAAAAGCCTCATCATTGAAACGATATCCAGGGTTACCACGACCTGTACCAGTTGGATCTCCGCCCTGAATCATAAAGCCAGCAATTACTCTATGAAAAATAACATTGTCATAATATCCATCCTTTGCTAAAAAGACAAAATTATTTACCGTAATGGGAGTTTGCTTAGCATTTAAAGCAATCTCAATATCTCCCGCCGTAGTTTTTAAGATAGCAGAATATGTTTTATTTACATCAATAATCATATTCGGCGCTTGCGCGTAAGTTTTCATAATTGGTGTTCCTCCTATATTATTATTCGACTTATTATTACTCTTATTATCCCAAACCGCAACTACAATAAAAATAACAGCCACTGCCGCTATAAATATTATTGTCGGCAAAAACTTTTTAATATTCATATTTTTTATATTACAAAAAAAATTCTATTGAAGCAAGATTCACATTATTTATTTTATTTCTCTTTTTTCTTGAATACGATTATAAATAATTTTTACTACTTCAATCATCGCAGTCGTTGCTAAAGCTACTAAAATAGCCGGAATCCAGTACGAGAGACGCAATGGTACTGTACCCAAAATTTTGTTTAAAAATGGAACATATACGGCTAAAACCAAAAGCACAAAACCATAAGCTACTCCTAAAAACAAATATTTATTCTGAAAGAAGTTTTCCATTTTATTAATAGGCTTACTTAAATTTTTATAAGAAAAAATATAAATTAAATCTACCGCGGCAATAGTGATAAAAGCAATGGTTCTCGCTAAGCTTAAATTTGCTTCCTGCCCTCTCCAAAAATACCAAAACAAAAACAAAGCTAATGCCCCTACCATAAAACTAATGGCGAATACTAAAAACTTAATATGTTCGCCAAAAATTTTTTCTCTTATTATTTTTTTAGGAGGAACAGTTAATAAAGATTTTTCCTTCGGCTCAAACGCCAACATCATATCTGGTGGGCCATCACAAATCAGATGCATCCATAAAATTTGAGCAATGGTCAAAGGCGTCGGGAAATTCAAGAGAACACCACCGAAAATAAAAGCAATTTCCACAAAAGAATTAGATAAAGCATAGCCAACGGCTTTTTTTATATTTGAAAAAACTAATCTCCCCTCTTCGCAAGCCGCTACAATGGTTTGAAAATTACCATCCAATAAAATTAAGTCACTCGCCTCTTTAGCGACATCGGAAGCATTATCAACGACTATGCCAATATCAGATCCCTTTAAAGCTGGCGCATCATTCACCCCGTCTCCTGTCATGGCCACTACTTCTCCCTTTTCCTGCAACACCTTTACAATCCTTTGCTTTTGAATAGGAGTCACCCGAGAAAATAAAATTATTTCATCTATTCTTTTTTT
>CAZRVJ010000014.1:7971-10451 GCA_964603535.1 uncultured Candidatus Saccharibacteria bacterium | reverse complement strand
GATTGTAATGGCTCAGTAGAACCAACCATTTTTCTAGTAATCGCTACTGAACGATTGCCCTCTAAAATTAAAGCTACAACCGGTCCAGCTGAAAGAAATGCTACCAATCTATCAATTATTTGTTGTCCCAATACTTTAGGGTCATCATTAACTTCCATGCCGGATTTTTTCTTACCCTCAATGGAACGATTTCCCAAAGCCTCTATTTCGGCTTCATTTTTTACATAATGTTTATAAGCCTGTTCTTTAGTAGGCAATAAAAATTTCATAGCTACAATCTTTAACCCTACCCTCTCAAAACGACTTATAACCTCGCCAATTAAAGCTCTTTGTACGGTATCAGGCTTTAAAAGCACTAATGTTTTTTCCTTTTTTAAATTTTCCATAAAAATATTCTAACACACTAAATTTAAATTTCAAGATATTATCTTTCAAAAACTATTCCGGCTTTACTTCCAAAGGAATCACTGGTGTTTCTAACAAAACCTCAGCGGGAATGGAATTTTCCAAAACACCTCCTCCACCATTAGTTATTGCTGGAACCTCCGGAAATAATTTATTAATTCTAAAATTTAAATTAAATTCCACTCCATTTCTTTGTTTAATCACAGAAGCCAAAGGGACATCTACCTCAGAGAAATTAGAAGAATTTTCTAATTTACTCTTAAAATCAAGAAGTTTTTCTTCAGTATTGGTCCATCCACGAAAAGAAATCAAAGAATCTGGAGAATTTATTATAAATTTTTGTATCCCCAACTCCTTTCCGTTATCAGCCCACCATTTGAAAAACCCTGACCAATCATTAACCTGCTGACTAGCCTGAGTAATATTATTCAAACTAATATTAAACTCCGTAACTTTTTCTTTTAATTCATTAAATTTTTCTTTATTTAATTGAATCGTCAAATTATCAGCTTCAGCAGCAAAATCTTTTTTCATAACACCAAAGAAAAGATTTACTCCGATAAAGACAATAGCCAGAACAAGAGCAGTAACATTGATAATATTCCCCCACAATCCTACAAAATTAATTATTCTCCTGCGTCGGTATTCCTGTTCAGTCCCCACCTCCATCAAACTAACGCCTACATCATCAATACGAGAGATTAAGCCACGCAAACCGGCGCCAGAAGCAATAAAATAATTGGGCGAATAACCCAGATCAGGTAATTTATTGACCGACAAAGAAAATTGCTGCTCAAGAATTTTCGTTATTTCCTCGGCGTAAATTGGAGACAAAACACAAGCGTCAGCAATTGATTCTTGAAAATGATTAAAATAAAAATTTATTACCTTGCGAGTTTCTTCAGTAACAATACGCAAAAAGTCGCTCTGACTTAAATTACCCCTTCTCCCTTCGGCTGATAAAAACGGCGAAATTCTAATAATATTTTGCCAAGATTGAAAATAACTAAATTGTAACCCGCTGGATTTTACCACTGAAAAATCTAGGCCATCAGAAGAAATCGTAGCTATTAAATTATTTTGATTTTCTTTTTTTATTAAATCACTACTGCTAAATAATCGCCAAGCACTCAAGCCATTAAATTCTACGGCAAGAGGCAAAAAGCCGGTTTCTGAAAGAATTTTTAAATATGGATCAATTAAAGTTTTTTTGCCGAAAACAGCCGATACTCTATAATTAATCGCTCCACCCTTCGTAACGGTACCCATCAACTCCCAATCACTATAGGCTTCATCAAATTTTATCGGGGAAATCATTTTAATATTCAAATCTATAGCGCCTACTAATTCTTTAGGGTCCATCTGAGGAAGATCTAAAATTTTATGATAAATTAAGCCACTCTTTAACGACAAAGTAACATATAGATTTTTGATCTTTGCTAATTCTGCCGAGCGCCTCATCCCTTCTAAAATCGGCTTCAATAATTCTGCATTTTTTATTTCCCCCTCTACAATAGCCCCTTCTGGAATTTCAGCCTCTATTTTTGTTAAGATTTTTTTATCACTATTGGGCGCGAAAATAACAAAGTAAATACTTTGGTCATTAATAGCAATGCCTCCAATATATTCTTTAGATATTAAATATTGTGATAAATTTTTTGTATTTATTTTCATTGTTTTAGATTTCCCCAAACGAAACAATAGCAACCTCTCCGTTATTAGAATCTATGCTAATTACCGCTTCCATGGTTTTTTTCCTGGTCAAAACTGTTGCTACCGCTTTGATAGTATTTTGGTTAGTGCTAGGAATATTTTTATTTACAGTTACTTCCACATTTGCTCGCCCAATAGTAATAGTGTAAACGCTATATCCAGAAGGAAAATTCTTATCACGCACCGTCCTTAAAATAGCATCGTTAACTCCTGTTCTAGCCGCATAAAGAGCCTCTTGAGATAAACGAACACCATAACTAGAGAGGTTGGACAAATAGATTACAAAGGTCAGCGCTAATCCTAATTCTATCATAATTGTGCCAATCATTAAAACTGCCGGCAAAAGCGCTATTCCTTTTTGT
>CAZRVJ010000014.1:0-7961 GCA_964603535.1 uncultured Candidatus Saccharibacteria bacterium | reverse complement strand
TGATCAAATTTTTAACATGCTGGTTGGCCGCGATTTGTTGAAAAGTTTTAAACATAAATATTTTATGGCGAATAACCAATAACTACATCCGTAACCTGTGGCGACTCATTGCTGGAATTAGGATAAATATAAATCTTATAACGGAAATAGCGATGATTATTATGATATCGTGTAGAAAGATTCATAACAATGTTCGGTCCGGAAGCTTGATAATAAGTAGCAGAAGTACCATCAGGTCCAATGAAATTAGATGGATTAGCGGTATTAGATGAAGCAAATTGGAATAGAACATTAGCGCCAGAAGGTTGCGTCCCCTTCCAAAGGATGCTATTAAAAGCCGCCCCCTTCTCATTACCCATATCAAAAATTGAAGACGTTACATTGCCCGTTGGCACATAAATAGGCGTAGAGGTGCTGCAAATATTTGAATATCCCGAATAGATCCCCGAATTAGCATTATAAGCTCTTATGCGATAATAATAAGTGGTGTTTTCAGATAAATTCATATCACTACTAGAGGTTGCGTTTTGCCCCGTGGTAGTAATAACTACATCTGGAGGAGAAGAAACATCGCGCTTTATTTCAAAACCAGTTTCACCCGTTGAATTATCAACCCAATTTAAATTAATTTGCGAAGAAGTGATAGCTGTGCAAGTTAGACTTGTTGGAGCTGTTAAAATAGTAGAAACAGAAGCTTCAGTTGAATAAGAAGAACAAGCCATGGCATGACAAGCTTTCACGCGATAATAATAAGTGGTGCCATCGGCAACCCCTACATCAACATAAACCTTAGTGTTAGCAGTTAAACTAGCAATTTGTGTATAAGTTCCGGCAGATCCCGCTTTTCTTTCCAAGAGAAACGCTGTTTCATTATTTGAATTATCCGTCCAACCAAGATTAACCTGAAAAGCTGAAGCGGCGGTCGCAGTAAGACTGGTAGGAGCAGACACAGAAGAAGAAGCGGTATTAGAATAAGCGGAGTTGGTACTGCTATCATAAGCTCTTACTCTATAACAATAAAAAATGTTTGGTGTTAAACCGGTATTAGAATAAGTTTTCACGCCAGCTCCCACAGTGGCAATCTGAGAAAAAGACGGAGTTCCCGAACAATCGCTACCATCAGCACGCTCTATTTTAAATCCCGATTCGTTATCAGAATTATCTGTCCAAGCAAGATTAATTTGAGAAGATGAAGTAACCGCAACGGTTAAGGCGCTAGGAGCACAAACTCCGACACAAGCACCCCAACTCCCCCAAGTACACGAGCTAGAACAAGTCCTAGTTTGCGTCCCGCAACCACTGCAAGATTGAGAGTCCGTAGCTCCAGGAGAGCAAACACCCGTGCAAGCGCCATCGCTGCAACAATATGAACACTTAGTTGTATTTCTAGTTTCAACATATGGAGTGCTGCCACAAACACCATCACCAGAACAAGTGGGAGTATAACAAGTCCTACTCTCTTGAATATAAATGTCGCTACAGCCGCTCACTGCCCAAGCTGTGCACTCCGGCGTTGGACACTGTGTTTGATACAAAATTGGAGTATTATAACAATTACCATCGCTACACCCTAAGGAATAATAATATTGAGACGAAATAGACCCCGAACAATATTTAGTCCCCCAATAACTAGTACCACACACATCACTCAACTCTTGATCTATCCAGCTAGTATGATCCGTGCAAACCGAGCTAGTGCAATAAAAATCATGGTTTTTTCTCTCTCTCCATCTATCTGAACCGGAACAATAATATTGAAAAGCTTCATTATAGTCAGAATGACGATTATAGTAAGTGTAGAGACAACCGTCGCCGCCAGCGCCAGAAGAACAATAATAATCACGATCTTCACAATAATTACCATCATCATACTCATAACAACCATCACTATTATTGCACTCAGTCCAGTCCACCCAACTAGTTACTGCAGTACAAGCGTTTGACGAACAGCCTCTAGCTATATACTCTGCCTGAAGCGTAGTCCCAAGACAACGATAAACACCGGTATAACCGCTTGTGCCACAATTTGTGTCTCTCACACAACCACTTTCATCAACACATTTTGTTGTATAATTTCCATCACAAGCACAAGCAATGGATCCCTTACACGCGCAAGTAACCTCGCCCCAATACGAATAAGTATTAAGCGAATCAACACAATATGTCTGACACTCCGTCTCATCCATTGGATTAGGACAAGAAGCCTTTGCTTGATAATTACCAAAAAATAAAAAAATTAAAAGGGCAAAAAATAAGGCATTAAAGATTAAAATATTTTTCTTTAAAAAAATCTTATTCATTTTCTATAAAATACCTTTATTACCACTTTAAAACTCTATATCTATTATTATACAAAAAAAATGGACAATCCACCAGCAAAAACTGCGAAATAACCACTACTTACGACTAATACAACTAGTTATTGTCTTATCCCATATAATTGCGATATAATAACAATAAGGTTTAACGAGTTAATCCTTTACTAACTGATAAAAATATGAAAAAACAAAAATTAATTCTCGCAATAATTATTAGCATCACTTTTTTTCTCATAATCGCATCTGTTTTATATGAACAAAAAAACCAAACTCAACCTAGTGCGCCCAATGAAACAAACATCATTAACGACGAAAATCTAATGTTAAAAAATTCCGAAATAATTCAAGAGATTTACGGATTTTCAGCAGTAATTAAAAATATTAATAATAGAACTTTAACTCTAGAGGGAACAATACCAACAACCGATGGAAACATCACTCAAGGAATGGCTAAAGCAATAATTACCGACCAAACAGAAATTGCCAAATTAAAATTTCCTAATACAACAGAAAATAAATCAGAACAAATATTACCACAAAAAATAAACATAAAACTCAACGAGCTAAAAGTTGGAGACAATGTCAACATCGTCTCAATAAAAAATATTTACGATAGTCTAAAAAATAACACCTCGTTTCTTTTAGATAAAATATTTATTATTGAAAAATAAACAAACAATAAAAAAACAACCTGAAACTGATTAAGGTTGTTTTTAATTTATTCTACTCCCAAAGCGCCACCCGTAATATTAATAGCCCCGGAACTAGTAGAATAAGTGCCAACGCTACTTGTGTATGGACCATCACCTAAATTAGCATCTACCCATCCCCTGTCCACAAAGAAAGCTGATCCAGTACGCATAATATATTCGGAAACATTAAATTCCGTTTCTCCAGGCCAGGCAATATAAATAGTCACTTTTTGAGTGGAAGGATCTTCATTGCCACTCGTAGCAATATCTCCACCAGAATTGCGCTTCACATTTTCCACATAAAAATAATGACCGAAATCCATACCATCAACAGTAGTTGTCGCTCTACCAGATTGGAACACCCAAGAATTACCAGACAAGATAACGCTATAAGTAGAAGTTACACCTTTATTTCCAGGGCAAGTGCCTAAAGGCGGGCAATAAAGACTAAGCCAAGAATTTTGCGCCAAAGTTTTTATTGCTTCCATATCTTGCTGCGCCAACCCATTAGCCACTGTCACTTGTCTAGTTTTTTTACTAGTTACTAAACTAGTGCCAATCATAGTAGCCACTCCCCCAATAACAATACCGGCCACAGTCACGGCTATTAATATCTCCACCAACATCTGACCTTTTTGTGTTTTTAATAAATTAAAAAATCGCATATCAATAAAATCCTCTAAGAGCCAAACCGACCGCCACAGACAAAGACGGTCCCACATCTCTTAAAAGAGGCTCCGCAAACTGATCATATTGGACATTAGCGAATGGCCAAGCTTTTTCTACTTTTACATTTAAATATTGAGATAAATATGCATCTAAACCAGGCAAATTAGCAGTACCACCGGATAGAATAACGCGCTGCACATCCCGCTGCGTTTTTTCCTTAAAAAAACCAATTGCCCGATGGATTTCATTACCAAAATAATCAATAATCGGAAGCATTAAGTTCACCACCTCTGCCTCTTGAGGTTCAACATTAAAACCTTTAATTCTTTTAAATTCTTCCGCTCTTTCTTTTGCTACTCCTAAAGATTGGGAAATCACATGAGTGATTTCAGAACCAGCCACTGTTAAACTTTCATTCGCCACCAAAAAACCATTATCAACGGTAATCAAGCTAGTTGATTGACTTCCAATGTCGGCAATAATTACCGGATTTTTATCTTGACCAATTACAGCTCTAGACAAAGCCACACTTTCCAATTCAAAGATCTCCACATCCAAACCCATGGCTCTACCAATCTTTTTATATTTTTCAATTATTTCTTTGGGAATAGCAATTAACAAAATCTGACTTCTCACCACTTGGCCATCTCCAGATTGCCCAATAACAGCCCAATCTATTTCCAAATCTTCCAAAGAAACAGGAATATATTTTTTCGCCTCAAAAGGAATAGCGCGCATAATATCCTTTTCTTCTTTTAAGGGCAATTCAAACACCGTAACAAAACTAGAAAAGATGGGTAAAGATAAAACAGCCTTTTTTGTTTTTGGTTTAAAGGTTGTAAATAATTTCTTTAACAAATCAATGGTTATCTCTTCTACAATTTTAAAATAACTACTTTGAATAGCAGCATTTGGGCGATCCAAATAGCCATATGTTTCTAACAAACCATAATTTTCCAATCTTGTCTCCCCGCCGGACTGGTTTAATTCTACGGCTTTTACATTTGTTGTACCAATATCAATGCCTAAAGAACGCATAAATTTTATATTTTATCTTATATTAATTATAATATAATTAGAGCGCTCAAGCAATAATATGTTTTGGCTAAAAACAAAAAATTTAATAATGGATAGCATTTTCCCCATTTATTGTATTTCTTGCGGAAATTTTTTAAGCAGCGAGAAAAAATCCTATCTCTGCTCCACATGTTTAGCAAAAATACCTATTAACTCTGGTCTTTTCTGCCCCATTTGTTTTAAACGCTTAAATCAGGCAGAAAACAAAAAATGCTCTCATTCTAACCAAAAATCATTTCTAGATTTTCTAGGCTATGCCACTTATTATGAAATTACCCCTATTAAAAATCTTATTCACAATTATAAGTATCGTTTTGCTAAAGACATCGCGCAAACACTATCCGATATAATAATTATTTATTTAAAAAAATCTCTGGACGATTGGAATGATTGGATTATTATCCCCATTCCCCTACATCGCTCTCGTCTTAATTGGCGTGGCTTTAATCAGGCTGAAGAAATTGCTAAAATTATCAGCCCAAAATTTAACTGGCCAATTTTTAACAATATCTTAATCAGAAACAAAAAAACTGCCGAACAGGCAGAAATAAAAAAACGAGAAAAAAGACAAGAAAATTTAAAAGACGCTTTTAGCCTATCTTCCTCAAAGGAGACCCGAGACGAATCTTTTAGCACTCAAATTTTAAAAAATAAAAAAATAATCCTATTAGATGATGTTTACACTACTGGCGCCACTCTAGAAGAAGCAGCCAAAATATTAAAGTCAGCCGGAGCTAAAAAAATTATTGGATTAGTTATTGCCAAATAATCATGGTAATTATCCCCTCGGATAACCTACGATCGTAAGTTATCCGAGGGGCGTATAAAAACCGCCAAGCGGTTTTTTATATAGCCTCCTTCTCAAGTATCAATTATTTATTATTTATAATAGATATTCGGCAAATAACGCAAATCTAAATATTCCAAATCAAAATCAAAATTATTTTGAATAAAATGATCTAAGACAGAATATGATCGGCTCAAATCATTCGGATCAAAATAAAACGAAATTTCCTTATTATCACTCACCTTAGCAACAATCTGTATCTTATCATCCTTCAACTCAACACGATTGCTCAAAAAATTATCATCAAGCAGTTTAACAATGTTCATTAAATCTCTGAAAGATTCTCGTTCTAAAATACGGTTGCCAATATTAAATTGGCGACTTGAATTATTTTCAACACCTATAATTATTGCCCCTTCACTATCAGGCGCCTCAATAAAAAGATTGCCATTTTTATCAAAATAATAATCCTCTCCCACTGTCTGTTTCAAAACACCGATAGCCTCTCTCTCTTGAATATTTATCTTTAGTTTTTTAGTAAAAAACCCTTCAGTACAAGAAAAGCTCTCAATCACAGGAATTCCTTTTAGATAGTCGTTAATTTGATTAGCAGGAATAAAGAAAATATTGTTTTTAATAACTAACGGGCCCCAAGCGCGCCCTTGATCCAATATCCTTTGAACTTCCTGCTGAATAATGATTGAATCCAGAATTTTTGTTGAAGTGACTTCAACACTTTTTATTTTAAAAACAGAAGAAAATAAAACAAGATAACCCAATAAAATAATGAGTAATAAAAGTCCAAGAAAACAATACAAAACCACTCTCTTTTTCTTTTGATTTTGTCGCGCTTTCAAATGATGAGATTGCAAAGTCTTCATTATTAAATTTTAGCATAAAATTTAAACATAAAAAAATTCTTCTCCACCGATTTGGTGAAGAAGAATTTTTTCATTTACATATATTTCTTTAAAACCTTGGGAATCTCTATAGAGCCATCCTTTTGTTGATAATTTTCAATAATAGCAATCAAGATTCTACCAATAGCGAAAGCTGTACCATTCAAAGTATGAACAAATTTCTGACCATCCGCAGTCTTATATTTAATATTCAACCTTCTAGACTGAAAATCGGTACAATTACTATTGGAATGTGTTTCTCTATATTGATTTTGACCAGGCATCCAAGCTTCAATATCATAACTAGAAGAAGAAGGATTATACATATCACCCGTTGATACCCTCAATACACGATAAGGAATGCCCAAGTCTTGCATCAACTCTTCCTCCATTTGCAATAACAATTCCTGTTCCTTTTGCGAATCTTCTGGTTTCGCAAAAATAAACATTTCCATTTTTTCAAAATAATGAACACGTAAAATTCCCTTTGTATCTCTTCCATAAGAACCGGCCTCTCTTCTAAAACATGGGGAAAAAGCAATATATCGCAAAGGCAAATCTTTTTCTTCAAACACCTCGTCTTGATGCATTGCGCCAATTGCCTGCTCAGCAGTACCAATCAAAAATATTTCGTCCTCTGGGAAATAATATCTTTCCGCCAAATCTTTTTCCGAATCAATTACTCCCATTCCTTTCATTGATTTTTTAGAAACCATAGCCGGTGGCACGACTGGAATAAATCCATGCTTAGACAATTTGTCAAAAACAAAACGCACCAAAGCATATTCCATCAAGACTGCATCGCCTTTTAAATAACCAAACCTAGCGCCAATAGCTTTAGCCGCGCGCTTAACATCAATCCATTTATCTTCTACCAAATCTAAATATTCCTTGGGCGCAAAACCATCTTCAGGAGAAAATTTTGGCTTTTTACCAACCTCGCGTAAAACTTTACTGGCAGTTTCATCACCCACCGGCACATCATCTTGGGGCATATTAGGAATTTGATAAAGCATTTTATCCAACTCTTCCTCTGTATTTCGCACCTGCTCTTCTAATTCTTTAATCCTGGTTTTCATAGATTTGGCTTTTTCCAAATCATCCTGGCTAAACTGTTTATTTTTAGAAATGCTTTTTTGCTCAGCTCGCAAAAATTCCACCTCCCCCAAAAATCCTCTCCATTCTTTATCTAAAGATACAATTTTATCAATATCAACCTGAGCAAGTCTTTTTTGGACGCCTTGTTTAAAATATTCGGGATTTTCTCTAATTTGTTTTAATAAATCTATAAGCATATTTTTATTTAATTATTATCACCTTTTCTTTTCATTAATGGAAAAATAACTATTTCTCTAATAGGCTTTCCCTCCAAAAAAGCAAACAATCTTTCTGAAATGCCAAAACCGCAAGTCGGTGGCATTCCGTATTCCAACGCCTCAACAAAATCACTATCAGTCATCTGAGCTTCCTCGTCTCCTTGCTCTCTCAATTTAGCCTGTTCATTAAAACGAGACATTTG
>CAZRVJ010000013.1:2756-10750 GCA_964603535.1 uncultured Candidatus Saccharibacteria bacterium | reverse complement strand
CCACCGGAGAAAACATTTAAAATGCCCAACAATTGATTGGAGGCGAATATAGATTTTAATCTAGAAACATCAATACCTGGTACTGGAACAGCAGCAAAAAGCCTAAACACTACTAATAGTGCTAGGACAGTAAAAATTTTCTTTCTCAAATCGGGAATAGAAAATATTTGAACGATTTTAGAAATAATTTTGTTCATGACAAAAAATATTTATTTAATTTTTAATTTATACTTTAAATCTTTAGAAAAAACGCAATTTTGGAAAACAAATTTTTTAGCAGATTTGCCTCCACCCAAAATCTTAACCTTTGGGGTTCTTCCCTTTTCTTTACTAATCAATTTTTTATCCAATAAAGTCTTTGGGGATACAATCTCTCCGGATTTGAAATGCTTATCAATAACTCGAATATTAACAGTTTGAGGTTTAGTCTGAATGCTCTTAAATTTAAAACCACGCTGTTTAGGCAATTTAATGATAAGATCTCTAATAGCCGGCCTAATTTTATGACCAGCTCTTGATTTCTGTCCCTTGGTTCCGTGTCCAGAAGTAGTACCTCTTTTACCTCCGCGTCCTACTCTTTTTTTACCTTTTTGTGTGTATTCTTTTTTAAGATCGTGTAATTGCATTTTTTTATTTTTCTTCAGCTTCTTTAACCTCGGCCTTTGCCTGTTTTCTTGTTGCTGGTTTTAAATTTTTCAAAGCTTCCAAAGTAGCGCGAGCATTAGACAATTTATTAGGAGTGCGTCCCAAAATCTTAGCGCTTAAATTCCTGATTCCAGCGAGATCACAAACGATACGCACAGGACCACCAGCCACCAATCCATGACCTTCTTTAGCCGGTTTCAAAAGAATCTTAGCAGCGCAATATTTAGCAGTAATTTCATGAGGAATAGTACCATCAATAATAGGCACATTAACCAATCTTTTTTCTGCTGAAGCTTTTGCCTTAGCAATAGCCTGAGCAACATCTTTACCCTTAGCAATACCAACGGCTACTCTTCCTTTTTTGTCACCAATCACCAAAGTAGCGCGGAAACTAAAACGTTTACCACCAGCAGTAACACGAACAACCCTTCTTAAATCAAGAAGTTTCTCGTCAAATATTTTTTCTTCTCTTCTACCAAAATGTGGACGCATATTTTTTTATTTAAAACTTTAATCCGGCTTCACGAGCTCCTTCAGCCAAATTCTTAACACGACCATGATACTGAAATCCGCCGCGATCAAAAACAGTTTTATTAATTTTCAAATCTTTAGCTTTTTTAGCAATTAACTCTCCTACAGATTTAGAAATATCAACTTTCTTTCCCTTGGTTTTTATATCTTTATCAGAAGCAGAAGCCAAAACTATTCCCTTGCTATCATTAATCAATTGGGCATAGATATGTTTGTTGGAACGAAAAACAGACAAACGAGGGATTTGACGAGTACCACTAATAGTCGCTTTTATTCGGCGATGTCTTTTTATTCTTTTTTCTCTTTTTATTTTCGTAATGCTAATTGCCATATTTAAGTATTATAAAGAAAATTAAGCTGTAGTACCAGCCGCTTTCTTACCCGACTTGCGTCTGATTACTTCTCCTACATAATGAATACCCTTACCCTTGTATGGTTCTGGTTTCTTAATAGCGCGAATATCAGCGGCTGTTCTGCCAACCAAATCTTTGCTGATGCCAGAAATAGTAAGAAGATTTTTTTCTATAGTAATTTTAATTCCTTCAGGAATAGGAAATTTTACCGGATGAGAAAAGCCAACATTCAAAGACAAATTTTGACCATCAAGAGCAGCCTTAAAACCGATACCTTCAATTTCTAATTTTTTCTCAAAACCCTTGGACACACCGATAACAGCGTTATTAATTAAAGCGCGCAAAGTGCCCCATAAGGCCGGACTTTTTTTACCAAAATTACTATTAGGAGTAACCTTGATATCTTTTTCACTAACCTCAACTTCAAAGCCAAAAATAATATCAACACTCAATTCACCCTTAGGGCCTTTGATAATTATCTTAGAATCTTCAACTTTAGCTTCAGTCTTTTCTGGTAATATTATGATTTGTTTTCCTATTTTAGACATAAATATTATTTAAAATACTTCGCAGATTATTTCTCCGCCCAAACCTTTTTTCTTCGCCTCTTTATTTGTCATTAAACCACTGGAAGTGGAAACGATTAAACAACCCAATCCGGATTTTACTGATTTAATTTCATGGCTGGGCAAATAAATCCTCTGTCCAGGCTTGCTGATTTTCTTGATTTGTCTCAAAACGGATTCGCCATTATTATTATATTTCAATTCAATCTTCAAATATTTCTTAACTCCTCTGCCCACGCGGCTAACACTTCTTAAATAACCCAAATCAGCCAATAAAGACGCTAGGTCATATTTAAAGTTAGATGCAGGAATTGAAATAAACGGTTTTTTTACCGCCAAAGCATTCCTTATTTGCGTTATCATTGAACTAATTGGATCCATAATATTATTTAATTAATTTTTTTACTTTTTTTACCAAGACGCTTTCTTTATTCCTGGGATTTCGCCACGACTAGCCATTTCTCTAAAACAAATACGACAAATTCCAAAATCTCCGATATAACCGCCTTTACGCCCGCAACGAAAACATCTCCTCACAACGCGAGTTGAAAATTTAGGTTTTCTTTTAGCTTTAGCGATCATTGATGTTTTAGCCATAATTGTGTTAGAAAATTATTATTTTTTAAGCGGGAATCCTACTGCCCGACATAAAGCGACTGCCTGTTCTTTACTTTTAGAATCAACCACAACTGTAATTTGCAAACCAAAAATATGACGAGTGCTGGTAGGAGGAACTTCCGGAAAAGCCATCATATCTTTAATACCGATATTAAGATTGCCCATTTCGTCAAAACTATCACTGTTCAATCCACGAAAATCTCTTACGCGAGGCAAAGCAACATTGATTAATCTATCCAAGAAATCATACATTCTTTTACCACGTAAAGTAGCAGATAAACCAATAGTCATACCCTCTCTAATCTTAAAAGCAGCAATTGATTTTCTGGCTTTAGTTTCCAACGGCATTTGTCCAACGATAGAAGAAAAATCTGCTTTAATCTCTCCCAATAATTCGTCACGGGTTTTACCCTGAGCGGAAGACATCAAAATACGGCCGATTCCAGCATTAACAACTACCTTCACCATTTTCGGAACAGCCATTTCATTTTTTAAATGAAATTCTTTCTTAAGCTCCGGAACGATTTGTGTCTTATATTTTTTGTCTAATTTTAAATAGTCTCTTGGCATTTTCTGCAAATTCTTATCTTTTTATCGCCCGACAAACGATAACCGACTCGTACTCCTTTATTACAGCGTGAGCAAAATAAAGCTACGTTAGAAATATCAACTGCTCTCGGCATAGAAATAATTTCTCCCTTTTCTCCTTGTTTCTTAGGTCTGCGATTCTTTTTCACCAAATTTAATCCGTCAACAACCACGCGATTATTTTTTCTAATAACCGTTAAAATCTTACCTTTCTTTCCTTTGTCTTTTCCGGCTAACATCATCACCTCGTCGCCTTTTTTAATTTTAACTTTCTGTTGAGTCATACAAATATATTATTTAAATTACATCGCTAGCCATAGAAATAATGGCATCATATCCCTTTTCTCTTAATTCTCTAGGAATAGGACCGAAAATACGAGTTCCTCTCGGCTGTTTCTTAGCATCAACCAAGATTACAGCATTTTCATCAAATTTTATATAAGAACCATCTGCTCTTTTCAATTGCTTTCTTTGTCTTGCTACAACACATTTCACAACATCTTTTTTCTTAACTGCCTTACGTGGTTCTGCTACTTTTACAGAAGCAACGATAATATCGCCCACTTGAGCATAACGCCTGCGTGAACCGCCTAAGACCTTAAAGCATTGCACGATCTTGGCTCCGCTATTATCTGCTACTCTTAACATTGTTCTTGGTTGTATCATATTATTTGTTTTCTGCTTCAACCGACTCGTCTATTTTTTCAGTTTCAAACTTCTTAATAACGGACAACAATTTCCAATTCTTATCTTTAGACAAAGGACGGCATTCTTCTATCAAAACATAATCCCCTTTCTTGGCTTCATTATTTTCATCATGAGCTTTAAAATGACTCCTTATTTTTTTCGTCGTGTGCCTTAAAATGACCCTTTATTTTCAAAGTCTTTTTATAGCGAGGATGCTGTTTGGTCTTTGCAGTTTCAACTACAATAGTCTTCTGCATTTTATCGGAAGTTACTATTCCTCTCAATTTTTTATTGTTTACTTTTTTGTTTTCCATTCTTTTAAAATAGTTTGAATCTGCGCAATGATTTTTCTGGTAGCACGTATTTCACGAACGTTTTTAACTTTACCAAAAGATAAATCAAAACGCAACACCCTTAAGCGTTCTTGCTTTTGAGCCAACAACGACTGCAATTCACTTTCTGTTTGTTTTTTTAAGTCTTTTAAGTCCATAGTTAGATTGCTTTTATAAATTTAGTCTTCAACGGCATTTTATCATTAGCTCTTCTCAAAGCCTCTCTAGCGATTTCCTCAGTGACACCGTCCAATTCAAATAAGACTCTTCCTTTTCTGACTGGAAAAACATAATATTCTACATTACCCTTTCCGCCGCCCATGGTTACTTCTGGCGGTCTTTGTGTTACCGGCTTATCGGGGAAAATACGAATCCAGAGTTTTCCTCCTTTTTTCAAATAATTAACAATCGCTCTTCTGGATGCTTCAATTTGTCTGCTGGTTACCCAAGAATTGGAAGTGGCCTGCAAACCATAAGAACCAAAAGACAAACGAATGCCTCTGGTATCAATTTGGCGATTTTTAGATCTGCCTTTTTGCCACTTTCTATGTTTTACTTTCTTAGGAATTAACATATTTTTTTATTTAATCAAAATTATTTCTGAAGATTCTTTTTATTAAAAACTTCGCCTTTATAAATCCAAACTTTAATACCGATTGTACCATAAGTACAACGCGCCCTTGTTTTTGCATAATCAACATCAGCTCTCAAAGTTTGCAAAGGCATTTTACCCCAGTCCAACCATTCGGAGCGAGAAATTTCAGCGCCATCCAAACGTCCTGATAATTTTATTTTTACACCCTTAACTTCTTTATTCTGAGAAACCTGTTCAATCATTTTCTTTATAGTTCTGCGATAAGGCATTCTTTTTTCAATATTTTCGGCAATCATTTGTCCAACAATAGTCGCGCTAGACATAGGAGACTTCACTTCTTCAATATTTAAATGAAGAGCTGGGATAACTCCTACTTTATATTCTTTTCTGTGTTTTTTAATGATTTTTTCTAAATCAGCTTTAATCTTAGTAACTTCTTCTCCGCCTCTACCAATAATCATACCGGGACGAGCAGTAAAAATATTAACATTGAGATTAGATCCTAATCTTTCCACGCTGATAGTTTCTACATTAGCAGTCCTTAATCTCTTATCTAAATATTCACGGATCTTAAAATCCTCCTCCAACATTATTGGAGTTAATTTCTTGTTAGTGAACCATTTAGAATCCCAGTCCTTGATGATTCCTATTCTTAAAGATTTTGGATTTATTTTTTGTCCCATAGTATACGAATATTGTTTAATCTACGATTTTTTAACCATTAGTCATGGACCTTCGTTGAATAGCTTTCGCTTTAACTTTAGGTTCGCTGGTTTTCTGTGACTTTAATTCTTTGACTTCCTTTATATCTTTCTTAACATCTTTGACTTTAGTCTCACCCTTTTCATGTCCAACGTGCTTATCTGATTTAATAGTTTTCAATGATGGAGCTTTAAATCTTGTCTTATGATCTCCTTCTTTTTCTTCTAAAACTAAAATGATGTGAGACATTTTCTTATGAATCGGTGTAGCTCGTCCCATAGCTCTCGGCATCCAACGTTTTAACATTGGTCCCTGGTCTACTCTAATTTCAGATACAAAAAGATTTTCTTTTTTTAAATTTTTATTATTAACAGCATTGCTAACAGAAGAACGCAATAATTTTAACAACGGCTTAGCAGCTCTTTGCGGACGATAAAGCAATTCGGATTCAGCTTCTATTACATTCTTTTTCTTTAACAGATTAGCAACCAAGCGCACCTTTCTAGGAGCGATTTTCAAATAGTTCAATTTAGCGATTGCTTGTTTTTTATCTGTTTTATTCATAATTATTTTTTATTAGCTGAGGCGCTAGGGGCAGGAGCAGCTGATTGAGCAGCTGATTTTTCCAATTCCTTCTGCATTTTTCCTCCGTGCTTCACAAATTTACGAGTAAGAGAAAATTCACCTAAACGATGTCCTACCATGTCTTCTGTTACAGAAACATTGATAAAGTCTTTTCCATTATGGACACCAAAAACAAATCCCACCATTTCCGGGCTAATCGTAGAGTCGCGAGACCAGGTTTTAATTACATCCCTGCTTCCCACTTTCACTTTGGCTATTTTTTCCAATAATCTAGGATCAATAAACGGACCCTTTTTAAGACTTCTAGACATAGTTTATTTTCTTCTTTTAATAATTAAAACATTTGACCATTTCTTCTTTCTTCTAGTCTTGTGTCCACCAGTAACTTTACCCCAAAGAGTCTTTGGTTTTTTGGTACCTCTAGGTTGTTTTCCTTCACCACCACCGTAAGGATGATCGCAAGGGTTCATAGCTGAGCCACGCACTGTTGGTCTAACACCCAAATGTCTGGAACGACCGGCTTTTCCGATATTAACAGTTCTAAATTCAGAATTTGATACTTGTCCGATGCTAGCAAAACATTGAGCTAAAACTTTTCTAGTTTCGCCAGAAGAAAGTTTAAGAATGGCATACTTACCTTCCAAACCCATTACTTCCGCCATAGAACCGGCAGATTTAATCATCTTACCACCTTCGTTTGGCAAAAGTTCAATATTATGAACAGCAGTACCTACTGGAATATTTTTCAATGGCAAACGATTACCAATTTTAATTGGAGCAGTTTCTCCGGACATAATTTCTTGTCCTACTTTCATTCCTTCCGCATTTAAAACATACCTTCTTTCTCCATCTTTGTAAAGCACTAAGCTAATAAAAGCATTGCGATTTGGATCGTATTCAATAGTTTCTATTTTAGCAGGAACATTATATTTGTCCTGTTTGAAATCAATCATGCGATACATTTTTTTGACACCACCTCCTTGATGACGGACGGTAATTCTGCCTTTGTTATTTCTGCCAGCTTTCTCAATCACGGTTCCCAAAAGAGCCTTAAAAGGTTTATCTGTAGTGATAACTTTTTTGAATTCTAAGGCTGTTCTTTGCCTTAATGATGGAGTTGTAGGTTTAAATGTTTTAGACATATATTTCTATATTATTGTGGAGTAACTTCAATAGTGAAACCTTCCTTTAAAGTTACTATGGCTTTTTTATAGCCGTATTTCTTTCCCATAACTCTAGTAGTTCTGGTTCTTTTGGTTGGGACATTAGCAATTCTTACTTTTTCAACTTTAACATTATAAATTTGCTCAACAGCTTTTCTAACGATATCTTTGTTGGCATCTTTTCTAACATTAAAAGCGTATTGTCTTAAATGAGCAACATTGTGAGATTTTTCGGTAATGCGAGGAAAAACAATAACATCGTGCGCAAAAGATGCGTTATTTTTTTTAACGCTAGAATCACTCTGCTTCACAATTTCTTTCTTAGCAACCTCTTTCTTTGCTGTTGATTTAGTCTTATTTGTTTTTGTCGCACCGAATATTCCCATAATTTTATGCTTTGTATACTTCGCTTAATTTACCGATTGCATCCTTAAAGAATAAAATATTCTTATAGAGAAGCAAATCCTTAACACTAGTATTATTAACGGAACTAATTTGAGCGAAACTTAAGTTTCTCACGGCTCTAATTAATTCTGTATTGGTTCCTCCCAAGATTATCAATCCACTGTTCTTTTTCGCTGGGAAGAAATTCTTTAAAATCTTAGATACTTCTTTAGTCTTTGCGGCTT
>CAZRVJ010000013.1:0-2746 GCA_964603535.1 uncultured Candidatus Saccharibacteria bacterium | reverse complement strand
AACATTGTAGATGACACTTGTATAGTCTCTTCTATTTTGTCGTTCGTGTTTCATAGGACTGAGTAAGTTTGTCTGAAGTTGATATATGTTTTCTTTATACCTTTGAACTTCTGAAGTTCTGCGATTGCGTCTTTAATCTTGATAGTATCAACAATTTTTATTTCTTGATCTGCCAATTTCTTGGACAAAACACTGAATAAAGCTTGTTGCTTGGCTTTCTTATTCATTTTCTGACTAAAGTTTCTTTCCTTAGTTGGTCCGAAGGTTACACCACCCCCTTTCCATAACGGAGAACGAATAGATCCCTGACGAGCTCTTCCTGTTCCTTTCTGTTTCCATGGTTTTCTGCCACCGCCCCTCACTTCGCCTCTGCCTTTAGCATGAGCGATTACATGTCTACGATTAGCATCTATTCCTACTACGATTTGATGAACTAAAGTTGGATTCCATTTTACTCCAAAAATCTTTTCTGGTAAATCTACTTCTCCAACAACTTTAGCTTCTTGATTGTAAAGTTTAGTATTCATATTATTTTCCTACAATTTCAATCAAATCGCCCTTTTTTCCAGGCACAGCGCCTCTGATAGCTAAAATATTATTAGCTGTATCAATTTGCATTATCTTGCATTTCTTCAAATTAATTATTTCATGTCCCATTCTGCCTGCCATTTTCTTTCCTTTAGTTACATGCTGAGGATGAGTAGCACCAATAGAACCAGGAGCGCGAAGTCTGTTTTTCTGACCGTGAGTTTTAGGACCTCCGTGAAATCCATGGCGTTTTACAACACCTTGAAATCCTTTGGATTTATTATAACCCTTGAGACTAATATTATCTCCTTCAACAAAAATAGAAAGATCAATTTTATCTCCAGGATTAAATTCCTTTTTCTCATCACCTTCTTTGATACGAAATTCTCTCAACCAACGGAAATTACCCAAGCCTTTTACATGTCCTTTCACAGCTTTAGTAATATTTTTTTCTTTCTTTGTTCCAAAACCAACCTGCACAGACTCATAGCCATCTTTTTCTTTATTTTTTACTTGGACAACAACAACTGGCCCCGCTTCTAAAAGGGTTACAGGAACAAGCTTCTCATCCTGGTACATCTGTGTCATTCCTATTTTTTGGGCTAGTATAAATTTGTTGGACATAGTTTATAATTAATATATTTTTTGAATAAAATGCCGGGGCCTAGCCCGGGCATTTTATCGGCTAGCGAATAGCGTTGTTATTTCTGGTAGTTAAACGAGATTACATGAACGAAACTTCTACATCTTAATCTCAACATCAACGCCAGCTGGTAGATTTAAACTCATTAAAGCATCAATGACTTTTTGATTAGGACTGAAAATGTCAATCAATCTTTTATGCACTCTAAGCTCAAATTGTTCTCTAGAATCCTTGTGCACAAAAGTTGAGCGGTTGACAGTGTAGCGTCTGATATCAGTCGGTAGTGGCACAGGGCCAATAATTTCTGAAACATAACGCGCCGCAGTATCAACAATCTGCTTACAAGAATTATCTAAGACCTTGTGGTCATAAGATTTTATTTTGATCCTAATTTTCTGCTTAGGTTCTTCTTTCTTTGCTTTTGCTTTAGTCATTGCTTTGTTTAAAGAGCTAATAAAATTTATTTAATGATCTTAGTGACTACACCAGCTCCTACTGTTTTTCCGCCTTCACGAATAGCAAATTTTTGCTTTTCTTCCAAGGCTACTGGAGCAATCAATTTAACGCTAAGATTGGCAGTATCGCCGGGCATAATCATTTCAGTCCCTTCTGGCAAGAATACTTCACCAGTTACATCAGTAGTTCTGATGTAAAATTGTGGCTTATATCCTTTAAAGAATGGGGTGTGACGACCTCCTTCTTCTTTGGTCAAAATATAAAGTTCTGCTGTAAATTCGGTGTGTGGAGTGATAGATCCAGGTTTAGCAACAACCTGACCTCTTTCTACATCTTCTTTCTTCAAACCGCGAAGCAAAATTCCAACATTGTCTCCGGCTCTTCCTTCGTCCAATGTTTTATTGAACATTTCAATACCGGTAACAACAGTCTTTTGAGTTGGTCTTAATCCTACGATTTCTACTTCGTCATTTACTTTAATAATACCTCTGCTAGCACGGCCAGTAACAACAGTACCACGTCCTTCAATAGTGAAGATATCTTCGATAGGCATTAAGAAAGGCTTATCAATTTCACGAGAAGGTTCTGGAATATAGCTGTCAGCGGCAGCGATTAAATCTAAGATAGGTTTAGCATCAGGATCATCAATAGATTTAGCATTTAAAGCTTTCAAAGCGGAACCTCTAATAATAGGAGTTTCATCGCCTGGGAAGTGATATTTAGTCAAAAGTTCACGAACTTCGCTTTCTACCAAATCAATTAATTCTGGATCAGAAACCTGATCAACTTTGTTTAAGAAAACAATGATTCTAGGAACACCTACTTGGTTAGCTAACAAAATGTGCTCTCTAGTTTGAGGCATCGGACCGTCAGCGGCTGAAACAACCAAAATTGCGCCGTCCATTTGAGCGGCACCGGTGATCATGTTCTTGATGTAATCAGCGTGTCCCGGAGCGTCAATGTGAGCATAGTGTCTGGTATCTGATTCGTATTCTGAGTGGTGAAGAGAAATTGTAATACCACGAGCTTTTTCTTCAGGAGCATTATCAATTTGAGACACATCCTCAAGTTTTTGAACATAGCCCTTAAAATTAAGGACATGCATGATGGCCGCGGTCA
>CAZRVJ010000012.1:0-11863 GCA_964603535.1 uncultured Candidatus Saccharibacteria bacterium | reverse complement strand
TAAGGAGGCGCCAAATGACACGAGCCGCAGCAAAAAACGGACGTAGTGGTAATTTGTCGGTTTTCTATTGTGAAGGTCGCTGTATACGAGTCTATTCAACTTCAATAGATGAGTTTGTTATTGAAAGTATGTGTTCAGGTGTTTCAATGCGAATTAAATTGTCTAGTTCCGATGGGATTGAATTTGTTACTGATGGTCGGATTGACCCTGTTCAAGTTAATCAAAATAATACTAAATGGCGTATCAGCCGTTAAATTATCGGATTTTTTAAATAGAGCCTGTATGTTTTCAACATACAGGCTTTTTATTTTCCACAACGCTTTTCATGATTTCTAATGGGAATGAGTGGTATGATTTTTTATTCTTTTAAAAAACTTACGGATTTATCAAGCCATTGTTCAATAATGCCCGGTCGCTCTAAATCGTGGTCTCCATTTTTAATTATTATTTTATTGGTAAAAGCAATATTTAAACTTTGCAAAGGGACTGTATTGTCATTATCGCCATGTATCAATAATATTGAATTTTTAATTGGTATAAATAAATTGCTGTAGTCACAATCATGATTTTTTAGCCTATATTCTTTATTCAATTTATGGCATTTTGTTATCAAATCAAAATTTAAATTATCAATAAATTCTTTTTCTTGATAATAGTTTTTATAATTATTCCAATCAATTTTTATTTCTTTATTACTTTTTTGAGCAAACCATAATCGTAATAATTCTCTTTGGTTTAGCGCTGGGGCAATCAAAATCGCCTTTTCAATATTGATTTTACCTACTAATAAAGATAGCGCGCAAGCAGCTAAACTATGCGCCACAAAAAAGACTTTTTTAAAACCACAATTTAATAAGAAGCTATATGCTGAAAATAAATTTTCACTCAAACTTTCCGTTGTCATATCATAAAAATCACCATCAGAAAGTCCGCAATCAGTAGCATCAAAACGGAGAGAACTAATCCCTGAGCAGGCTAATTTATCTGCTAGCGTTTTAAACTTTTTTTCGGTTGTTCCTGATCTTTCAAAACCGCCAAACATAACCACAGCTAAATCCTTAGAGGATGTTTCTACTAAAATGCCTCTTAATGTTTGTTTTTTATTGTTTAAAAACTCTTTTAGTGTGGTTTTTTTATTATTTTCCATAAAACTTTTTATCTTCTTTCGTTAAAGTTATGATGGGATTTTAAGCGCCACAGCAACGCTTATATTTCTTTCCACTTCCGCATGGGCAAGGATCATTTCTCCCTACTTTGTTGTTGGTGACAGTAGTATTTGGTGTTGAACTGATATTTCTATTAGGCTGCATACCAATATCCAAAATAGGCTTTTTCATTTTGAAAACACCTTCAAAGAAAATAGATTCAAATCGTGAGAAGAAATCTTTAAATAATTTATGACCACCAGATTTATATTCTACCAATGGATCGTGTTGACCATAAGCGCGAATGCCCACAGATTCTCTTAAGCTTTCCATATTTTCTAAATGTTCTGTCCAAAGCGCGTCATAAATGCGTAAAATCAAAGTCTTCAAAGATAAATCAAATAATTCTTTTCCCATTTCTGATTGCATCTTTTGAAAAGCAGATTGTGTCTTTTCTAATAAAACATTGTAACGATCTTCTTCAGCAATTTCTTCTAGGTTGAAGTTTTCTTCAAGTAATCCCATGCTTACGAATCCTTTCTTTATTTCTTCATTGCTAAGATTAACAATGTTGTTTAAGCCTTTTTCAATGATTCCCCACGCGAGATTTTTTAAGTCTTCTTCGCCCGTTAATTCTAAAACTTCATTTCTTTTACGATAAAAAGTAGAGCGGTGTTTATTTAAAACATCGTCATATTCTAAGGTATGATTTCTGGCGTCAAAATGAAATCCTTCTACTCTGGTTTGAGCGGATTCAATAGCCTTAGAAACAAATTTTGATTCAATGGGCATGTCTTCAGGGAAATTCAATTTTTCCATTAAGGATTGTAATTTATTTCCTCCAAAAATTCTCATTAAATTATCTTCTAAAGAAAGGAAAAATTGTGAAGACCCGGGATCACCCTGTCTTCCACTTCTTCCACGTAATTGATTATCAATTCTTCTGGCATCATGCCTTTCTGTACCCAAAACATGAAGACCACCAACTTCACGTGCTTTTTGCGCTTCTTCTGGCAATGGAGGATTTCCACCAAGAATGATATCAACACCTCTACCGGCCATATTAGTAGCCACAGTAACAGCTTCTAATTTCCCAGCTTGCGCAATAATAGCGCCTTCACGCTCATGATTCTTAGCATTTAAAATTTCATATTTAATGCCCTCACGATTAAGCATGGCAGCTACTTTTTCATTGTTTTGAATAGAAACGGTACCGATAAGCACTGGCTGTCCTTTGGCGCTTCTATCTTTGACTTCTTTAATAATGGCTTTCCATTTTGCCTCCTCTGTTTTGTAAATTAAATCAGGCAAATCTTTCCTAATCATCGGTTTATTAGTTGGGATAGAAGCTACTTCTAATTTATAGACTTTATCAAATTCTTCACTAGAAGTAAGGGCTGTACCAGTCATGCCTGATAATTTTTCATATAAACGAAAATAATTTTGGAAAGTAATACTCGCCAAGACACGATTTTCTTGTCTTACTTCAACGCCTTCTTTAGCTTCAATAGCTTGATGCAAACCATTAGAATAACGTCGGCCCAAAAGAATTCTTCCAGTAAATTCATCCACAATTAAAACTTCTCCATCTTTAACGACATAATCTTTGTCGCGTTGGAATAAAACATTGGCTTTCAAAGATTCTTCTAAATAGTGTAAATAGCGAAATCCTTCAGGAGAATAAATATTTTCAATTTGTAAAATATTTTCTACTTTATGAATGCCTTCTTCAGTTAAAGTGACAGAACGCATTTTTTCATCAAGATTATAATCCTCTTCTTTTTTCAAACTCGGAACGATTTTAGCAAATAATTTATAATATTCGCTGGATTCGGCTTCAGGTATGGTAATAATTAAAGGAGTACGGGCTTCATCAATTAAAATACTGTCTACTTCATCAACGATACAAAAATAATGTCCGCGTTGGACTTTACTTTCTAAATCATAAACCAAATTGTCACGCAAATAATCAAATCCAAATTCATGATTGGTGCCGTATGTAATATCTGCTTGATATGCTTCTTTTCTGGTAACTGGTCGTAAATAATTTTCTATAACTCTAAATCCTCCGATAACATCTCTCTGTTCATCCTGATTGTTTTCGTCTGTAGACTTATAGTTGGGATCGTAAATAAAAGCAGTCTCATGTAAAATACAAGCTACACTCAAACCTAGCGCATAATATATCTGTCCCATCCAAACAGCATCTCTTTTAGCTAAGTAATCATTAACGGTAACTATATGTACTCCTTTGCCTAATAAAGCATTTAAATAAGCTGGGGTTGTGGCAGCCAAAGTCTTACCTTCACCCGTGCGCATTTCGGCGATTTTGCCTTGATGAAGGGCTAATCCTCCCAAAAGTTGCATATCATAATGTCGTTGTTTGAGTGTTCTTCTTCCAGCTTCACGACATAAAGCAAAAGCAGTAACTAAAATATCGTCCAAATCTTCTTTGGATTTAATTTTCTCTTTTAACTCTAGCGATTTCTCGCGTAGGCTAATATCGCTTAGCTTTTCAATTTCTGCCTCAGCTTGATTGATTTTTTCAAGAGTACCTTTGTTTTGTTTTAAAAAATATTGTTCTGCGTTTCCGCCGAAAATCTTAGATAATATATTCATTGTTTATCCATCTTAACACAATATTAGCTAAAATTAAAGTATCAATTATTCGGCAAAAAATGCGCTTTTTTTCTAAGAGCATTGGCAAATCGGTGGGCTTCTTCCCTCATTTTAAGGAATAATGGCTTATTGATTTCTGCCAGATCTTTAAAGGATTTCTTAGTATTTTTTGAATAAACCAATTTATCATTTTGGAGCTTAGAAATTCCGATTAAAGGAATATTTATCAAACGTTGAGCAAAAAAATTGTAAATAAAATCAACTTGAGGCTTGCCACCATCCAAAATTATTATATCCGGATATTGCCATTCTTTATGATTTAATCGCCTGCCAATCATTTCTTCTAAAGATCTTAAATCATCATTAGTCGGAGCTTGTTTGATTTTGAATAAGCGATATTGGCTTTTATCAATGAGTCCATTGGTAGCGACTACCATTGCGCCGGTTGTTTCTTTGCCGGATAAATGAGAAATATCATAACATTCCAATCTCTTTATAATATTTTTAGAATTAATTTCTTGATCATTAAAATCGGATCTTTCTATCAATGCTACATCTTGTATATGACTTAAAGATGAGGCTTGTTGAGGATTGTCTTTTTTTAAGCGTTCCATCAATTTTTTACTTTCCCCTTTTAATAATAAAATAATATTATTGATATTTTTTTGATAATCTTTAGCGGTTATTTTATTGATGCAAGCTCCGGGACAAAGTCCAATTTGATAATCAAAACAAGGTTTGCCAGAATTAATCAAGCAAGTACTGTAAGGGAAAATTCTTCTGATTATTTTTAGGGCATTTCTCAATAAGCCATAGCTCTGATAAGGTCCAAAAACATGAGCTGAAGATGTGGGAAATTTTTCTAATTCTTTATTTCTAGCAATTAATGGTTTGGAAAAATTTTTTTTAGGTATAACGATATACAAGAAAGATCTATCATCTTTTTCTTTAATATTATATTTAGGCCAATACTTTTTAATTAAATTAGCTTCTAAAATTATAGCCTCTAAAAGATTAGTTGTTTTTTGGAATTTTAAATCTTTAGCTAACATGACCATCTCGCTAATGCGGGGATCAATATTTTTCTGAAAATAATTCAAAATCCTTTTCTTCAAAGAAACGGCTCTGCCTATGTAAAGAATTGTTCCTTTGCTGTCTATAAAAAAGTAAACTCCGGAACTCAAAGGAAATTTTTTTGCCTTTAATAATAATTCGTTCATTTCTTTTTTGTTAGATAATCTTTTAGATATTTACCGGTTATGGAATCTTTGGAATTGATAATTTCTTCGGGCGTTCCTTTGGCGACAACTTTTCCCCCTCCATCACCTCCTTCCGGCCCCATATCAATAATATAATCAGCTGATTTGATGACATGCATATTATGTTCAATAACAATTACGGTATTGCCCTTCTCTACTAATTTATTCAAAACTTCCAAAAGCATTTCAATGTCACGATAATGAAGGCCGACAGTTGGTTCGTCTAATAAATATAAAGCATGTTTTCCTAAAGGATGGGTTAATTCTTTGCCCAATTTAATTCTTTGCGCTTCTCCTCCGGATAAAGTTGTAGCTGATTGCCCTAATTGTACATAACCCAAACCAACTTCTTGCAAAACTTTTAATTTATCGGTAATTAAATAAATGCCATCAAAAAAATCTACAGCTTCATCAATAGTCATATCTAAAACTTCGCTAATGTTGCGTTTTTTGTATTTCACTTGCAAAGTTTCACGACTAAAACGTTTGCCATGACAAACTTCGCATTGAACTAAAACCGGAGGCAAGAAATGCATTTCAATCAAATTATAACCAGCTCCCTGACAGGCTTCACAGCGTCCACCAGGAACATTAAAGGAGAACCTGGCGGAGTTATATCCTTTTTCTCTGCTTTCCGGCAATTGGCTGAAAAAATCACGAATATGGTTAAAAATGCCAGTGTAAGTGGCTGGATTGGAACGAGGAGTTCTACCTATTGGTGATTGATCTACCATTACAATTTTATCCAAATATTCCGTACCTAAAATACGGCTAACATTTTCCAAATTATCAAATCGGCTATTTATTTTTACTACGTTTTTATACAAAACATCGTAAAGCAAAGAAAATTTACCGCTACCAGAGACACCGCATAAGCAAACAAATTTTCTTAATGGAATATCAACATGAATATTCTTTAAATTATTAGCTTGAGCTCCTACAATTTGGAGCTTTTCTGTGGTTTTAGTGCGGCGACCCGGTAGTTCTATTTTTTTCTTTCCTGTGATGTATTGTAGGGTTAAAGATTTTTTGAATTTTTCTGGGTTAGCAAAAAGTTCTATAGTTTCACCCTCAGCGGTCACTTCTCCGCCTAATTTTCCTGCTAACGGCCCTAAATCAACTAAGTAGTCGGAAGCTTCAATGGTTTTATCATCATGTTCCACTACAATAACGGAGTTTTTCTGATCGCGTAGTGATTCCAGGGTTTTGATTAATTTTTCTGTATCTCTTTCATGCAAACCGATAGTTGGTTCATCTAAAACATATAAAGTTCCGGATAATTGCGAGCCAATTTGAGAAGCTAAGCGGATTCTCTGCGCTTCACCGCCAGAAAGAGTCTCGGCTTCGCGAGATAAAGTGAGATAATTTAATCCTACCTGTAATAAAAATTTTAAGCGGCCGGTAATTTCTTTTAAAACATTAACGGCAATTTTCTTTTGTTTTTGATTTAATTTATTTTCATAAGCAATAAAGAAATCATAAGCCTTGGCAATATCTAAAGAACAAACTTCA
The DNA here is from genome assembly GCA_964603535.1 of uncultured Candidatus Saccharibacteria bacterium. Taxonomy (GTDB): domain Bacteria; phylum Patescibacteriota; class Minisyncoccia; order UBA6257; family JAAZHW01; genus DAONDV01. Next base: position 5,328 of record CAZRVJ010000012.1, on the reverse strand, counting down.
AAAATATTTTTTTGATGGATTTTAATAGACAAAGCTTCGGCATTCAATCTTCTCCCCTTACAGGTTGGACAAATAGTATTCAAAAATACATCGGCTTTTCCTAACCCGTGACAATCAGGGCAAGCGCCAACAGGATTGTTAAAAGAAAATAAACGAGGTTCAATTTCTGGGAAAGAAAAATTATCTTTAGGACAACCCCATTTACTGGATAATAATAATTCTTCGGGATTTTTTGATTTTTCTCCAAAAACAACCATAACTAAGCCCTTACTATAATGTAAGGCTGTTTCTACTGCTTCCGTTAGACGAGCTTTGTCGGATGGCATTATTCTATCTACTACAATTTCTATATCGTGATTTTTGTATTTTGGCAAAGTGAGTCTTTCGTGCAAAGAATAAATTTCCTTATCTATACGCACTTCTCCAAAACCCAAATTAAGATAATCGTAAAAAAGTTGATAATATTCCCCCTTTCTACCCTTAACAATTGGAGACAAAATTAGAATCGCCTTTTCCTTTAATTCTTCGGCGCGATTGGAAATAATGTCTACCATTTCATCTAAAGATAATTTTTGAATTTTATCTCCGCAAACCGGACAAAATACTTCTCCCACGCGAGCATATAAAACTCTTAAATAATCATAGATTTCAGTGAGAGTGCCAACGGTAGATCGTGGATTATGTGATAAAGCTCTCTGATCAATGGCAATAGCCGGAGAAAGTCCGGTTATTTCATCTACATCTGGCCTGTCCATTTGTCCTAAAAATTGCCTCACATATGGAGATAAAGATTCAACATAGCGGCGTTGACCTTCGGCAAAAATCGTATCAAAAGCTAAAGAAGATTTCCCACTACCAGAAACACCAGTAAAAACCACTAATTTATTTTTAGGGATTTTTAAATCAATATTTTTTAAATTATGCACTTTCGCTCCTTTTATAATGATTTTGTCTTCCATAATCTTTAATTTTTAAAATCTAAAAAATCTTCAACCTTTTTAACAATCGTCTTAGGTTTGATATGATGTTTTTTATTATATTCTTCTTGCAACTCACGACGACGATTAACTTCTTTTATAGCTCTTTTTATAGATTCGGTTAAAACATCCGCATATAAGATAACTTTACCCTTAACATTTCTACTGGCGCGTCCCATGGTTTGCATTAAAGAAGTTTCACTTCGTAAAAATCCCTCACGGTCAGCATCAAGAATTGCCACAAAAGTTACCTCCGGCAAATCCAATCCTTCACGCAAAAGATTCACACCAATTAGAACATCAAATTTCCCATTTCTAAAATCAGTTATAATTTTTGTTCTTTCTATAGTTTTCGTATCAGAATGCATCCAACGGACTTTAAATTTTTTCTTAACCAAAAACTCAGATAAATCTTCCGCCATTTTTTTAGTTAAACAATTAACAATAGCTCTTTCTTTTTGTTTAACAACTATTTCTATTTCTGTAATTAAGTCATCAATTTGACTGCGATTTTTGCGCTTATCAAAGACTGGCCGTATTTCTACGGGAGGATCAATGAGTCCAGTTGGTCTAATAATCTGTTCCGCTACGTTTTCAGAATGTTTTGTTTCAAATTGTCCCGGAGTGGCTGAGGTGAATATCATACTCCCGATTCTTTTCTCAAACTCCTCAAATTTTAACGGTCTATTATCTAGGGCTGATGGCAAGCGCCAGCCAAATTCAACTAAAGTAGATTTTCTACTTTTATCGCCTGCGTACATCCCTTTAATTTGTGGCATGGCGATATGAGACTCGTCAACAATAGTGATAAAATCAGGTTTATTATCTTTCTTGGGAAAATATGCCAATAAAGTATCAGGTGGATCTCCTGCTAATTTTCCTGCTAAATGTCGGGAATAATTTTCAATACCATGACAATAACCAATAGTATGAATCATTTCAATATCGTATTTAGTACGACGCTCTAACCTTTCCGCTTCTAAATAAAGTTCTTTCTTTTTGAAATATTCTAGTCGTTCTTTTAATTCTTTTTTAATCTCTTGAATTGCTTTCTCTCGTTCTGGTTCGTTGGCGACAAAATGCTTTGGCGGGAAAATAACCAAATCATGCAATTGCTCCTTAATATTTTTAGTGAGCGGATCAATTAATGCTAATTCTTTTATCTTTTGATCTATGATTTCTACGTGATAAACAACATCTCCAGAAGCCGGCATTATCTCAAAAACATCGCCACGAACCCTAAACTCTCCTCTTTTTACAATACTATTAGTGCGATTAAATTGAATGCGCACTAATTGCCTAATTAAATCTCCTCTGGTTATGGCTTGCCCAACCTCTAAAGCTAAAGAAGATTCAAAATAATTAGCTGGTACTCCTAAATTGTAAATGCAAGAAACTGAAGAAACAACAATGACATCGCGTCTACTCATCAGAGCACTAGTTGCTTGATGTCTTAATTTATCAATCTCCTCATTAATCATTGCTTCTTTGCCGATATAAGTATCAGTTATAGGCATATAAGCTTCTGGCTGATAATAATCATAATAAGAAACAAAATAATGAACGGAATTTTCTGGGAAAAAGTTTTTATACTCGCGATAAAGTTGCGCCGCCAAAGATTTATTGGGCGCGATTACTAAAACAGGTTTGTCAAAATGACTAATTACATTAGCCATAGTAAATGTTTTACCAGAACCAGTGACTCCCAAAAGCGTTTGATAACGCTTATTGGCCTTCAATCCCGCAATTAATTTCTTAATAGCTTGGGGTTGATCACCAGTTGGTTTAAAGTCAGATTGTAGCTTAAAAAGCGGTTTATTCATAATAAAATCTTCGGAAAATACAAAAACTCCGCTACCGCGGGATACCTAAGATCATATCTCCCTTTATATTAAGTAAAATGATAAAACAAGTCAAATATTGACAATCCCTTAATTTTATAGTGGAAATCAATCAAAAAACCACCTTAAAAAGATGGTTTTTTCTAATTTTATATTCCCTTAATCCATTCCTTGATCTTTCTTGCGCCTTTTCTTATTTTTTCCATTCTTCCAGTATGATGTTTATTTAATTGCCTTTTTATATCATCATGAGCTTCATCAATAGCCGCAAAGATATCATCAGATTTGGCTTCTGCTCTTAAATTACCGCCTGGAAAGCCCATATTGATCTCTGCATAGAAAACATCCCCTTTAAAATGATGCTTAGTAGTACGCGCTACTTCTACGCGCATATCTAAAGACCCTTGTTCATCCCAATGCTGAGAAAGTTTTTCTAATGGTTGTAATCTATCTTCTACATATGCTTTGATGTCCGGTGTTAATTCTAAATTGGTAGCTTTGATGTTGATAGTCATATTTTTGATAAAAATATTATTTATTAACTTGATACATTAATTATAGCTTATAAATAACTTACAAGCAAAATAAAAAAAGCCCCGCCTTATAATAAAGCGGGACCTTTTAATTCACATGAATGGGGAATTATTTTCTTCTCTTAGCCACTTTCTTTGCGGTTTTTCTTTTTGCAACTTTTTTAGTAGTCTTCTTGGTTGTCTTTGTTTTCTTGATTGTTTTTTTCATAATAAAAATTTTTTTACGGAGCGACTACCTCCCTCTTCTTATATTATAGAATAAAAAAATAAAATAAAATACGATAAAAATGGTGGATAACTTAAAAAAATATTTTTTGATTATTTTTTTCTAAATTATTTTTATTTCTTCTTCTAAATCTAAATTAAAATTATTTTTTATTTCTTGTTTGCAAAAATTTATTAATTCCATAACATCCAAAAATGTAGCTTGGTTAAAATTTACTATAAAATTAGCATGTTGATTAGAAACTTCCGCGCCTCCAATTCTTTTTCCTTTTAATCCGCACTCTTCAATAAGATATCCAACCGGTATTTTCCCGCCTTTGATTTTTTCTGAAGGTATTTTATTCAAAAATTCATAAGTCATATCATCTATTATGATATTTTTGAAAACGCACCCAGCTGAAGGATATGGAGGAATTTTACTTTTTCTTTCTGATGAATATTTTTGCAAAGAATTTTTTATCGTTTCTTCTTCGCCTTTATAAAATTGTAATTGCGCTGAAACAATAATATATTGATTTTTATTTTTGAAAATACTGTCACGATATTGGAATTTGCAATCTTTTAATTTGAAATTTTTTATTCTCAAAGTTTTTACATCTAGAGCCTTAACACTAACGATTGATTCTGCCATGGAATATCCATAGGCTCCAGAGTTCCCACAAATTGCTCCACCCAAAGTTCCAGGAATACCGATAGACCATTCTAACCCTGTTAAATTATTTTTTATTGTTTCAGCTAATAATTTTGCCAATAAAGTTCCAGCGCCAACTTCATAGAGACCCTCCCCTATGTTTTTTATCCAATCGCAACCCATTTTAATAACTAACCCCTTGAAACCCTTGCTGCTCACTAAAAGATTAGATCCTCCGCCTAAGACAAAAATTTTCCAAGATTTTTTATTGGCTTCGGCCAAAACATCCTTTAAATCTTCTAAACTTTTTATTTCACAAAAATATTCGGCCGATCCGCCGATTTTGAAAGTAGTATAAGAAGCGATACTAATATTTTTTTGAATCTCTACCATATTAAAAAAATGAGGTTCATTCAGGCCCAGGGGCGGTTGACCCCAATTTATCCAAATTAAGTGAGTGCACGACACCCTAGGCCTGAATAAATCCCATATTCATATATTTAATTATAAAATTTAAAAATCAATAAATCAACCCTATTTTTTTAATGAAGCCAATAAAAAAACTAATCCCGCCAAAATGGCGGGATTAGGTTTGGATAAATTGGGATGTTCTCCACATGAATAATACGGAAAACATCACTCACTTAATTTCATTTTACTCGCTTTTTTAAAAAAGTCAAGCCCTTACGATAGTTTTTTTGATTATCCCGCTCTATCTATTTCTTTCCTAAGATAGCCCTCCATTTTATTAATATTTTCTTGCAATCTCTTCACAACACATTCATCATCAGCTGTAGTAGCGGTTGTGTTAGCTTGCTTTAATTTTTCTATATCATCTTCAATAATTCTAAAGACTTTGGCCATATCAGTTTTAACAATTGAAAGTCGTAAGGATAATTTTCTTTGTCTTTCTCTATAGAACCAAGCTCCTGCGCCAAAACCTAAAACTATAATAATAAGAAGAGCTATCAAGGCGCCGGTTTTTCCAAGTTGGAAAGAACCTATTTGAATAATTGGTTTAGATTTAACTTGTATTTCTTGAGAATCAACAGGAAGACTCAACGCTCCCCTAGAATCTTGATTTTGTGCTACGACAACATATTCCCCATTCGGCAACGATT
>CAZRVJ010000011.1:0-12084 GCA_964603535.1 uncultured Candidatus Saccharibacteria bacterium | reverse complement strand
TAAACCTTATGAGAAACACGAACACGCTGGATACGTCTAGCGTGTTTTGTGTTATGATAAATCTATCTGCTTCCCCCGCCGCCCATGCGCTGAAGTGGATACCACTCAGAGCTGTATAAAAACACCCGCGATAGCGGGGTTTTTATTGTTGCATGATTCTGTATCTGGCAACCTGTTCAAGAAACTCTTGGGTAAGAACACCTCTTTCACTGAGACCTTGTATCAATGCCTGCTTCTCCTCAGGAGAGAGAGTGTTCACTTGCCGAGCTATCTTATAGGCGAACATTGCCTCCATCTTTTTCTCTGTGAGCAACCCACGTTGTTGCAGATTTTGCAACAACTCACGGCGTGCCTCTGGCGTACTCTTGGCTTCAAGGGCGTTTGTGATCTGGATAGCTTGGTCTTCTACAGGTGAATAGGGGTTGACACCCTCGATAAATACCTTCTTCTTAGCGTCTTCTATCACCTGCTTGACGGTCTCAGGGTCAGACTCCTTCAAGATTTTCAAGCGTTCTTCTGGCGTTGCTGCTTTTAATACACGAGCTTTCAGCTCTTTTGCCTTGTCGTCCTCTACAACATCCAACAGACTCATGTTCCGTATTTCTTCCACATTGCGCTTCTCTACCGTAGGGTCAACAGATAGCCCCCTAGAACGAACGAACGAGGAGAGGATGGGGAGTTTGCTCGCCTGTCCCATAACGCTATCGTCTGGCGCGTTTAAAGCCTTCCCAGACCCTTCCTTCATGAGGTTGTAGAACATGTCAGCTGCGCTGATAGCCTGTGTTCCAGATCCTGAGAAGAGCGTTTTCACCACATACTCAACCTTAGCTGGGGATAACTCAATCAATCCCTCCTTCGTATCTGTCCCACCCGTAGCTTTGGAGATACCTCTGGTAATGCCTTCCACTACGCGTGAGGTTGTCTTCCCTTTCTTAGCCCTATCAGAAACCTCAGGCTTATTCAGATGGGCTGGCACAATGTCATAACCACGCCAGTCTTTGTTGCTCTGTATGCCACGAATCGTCTGGAAGATAGCTCCTCCAAAGTCAGGGATGCCATCGATAGGAGCAAGTCGGATAAACCCAGCAAGGACATCTTCAGAGCGTTCTTTCGTTGTGCGCTTGTCGTCTTTATTGGGGACAACAGCATCCCTTAGTACCCCGACAAACTGTCCGAAAGAACCCTTTGGAAGAGAAACGTAGATAGGTCTCTCTACACCAGCTTCATCCTTATAAGAGCCAGTGATCATCACGAATCTATCCTGCTTTTCTTGCGTTGATATACGCTTTTCCAAGTCCCCATATTGAGCATTCCACCCTTGAAGGATGGTCTGTGCTGCTAGTTCTAGCGTCTGCGCTTGGCGCACTACCTGCGCTGGGTCATCTCCTATACGTTTTAAGACGTTACGTAGACCCTGAATACGCGCGTTTAAGAAGGGGATCTTTCTATTGAGTTCGCGGGTTATTGTACCAGCCACCTGAAAGTCCACGGTAGCATCACGGGCTATTTTCCGTAGGGCTGCTGGGTCTGTAATCCCTGACTTCATTGCAGCATCCAGCACAGCAAGTCTTGTTGCTACTTCAGAGATATTGTTGTACCTCTCCACTGTTTTGAGCATCCCTTGTTTCTCAGCGGAAAGGTTAGAGATGGCACCGATAACATCATCTGTATTGCGTCCGCTCTTGGAGTAGGTCGTAAGAGGCACGCCTATATCCAAGGCTTTCTGAGCGAGAGCATTAAGTTTTGTCCCCTCGCCTTTAAGGTCGATGGTCTTCGCTGCATCGTATCCCCTAGCCCAGTTGTTCAGCGTAACAGGCACACCACCGCGCATCATGCCCCCAGAGGTCAGGAAGTCGCGGATCGTATTTCCTATCATGAAGGCTGGATTAACAGATGTAGCGAACAGACGCGTCATGTCTGCGCCAGCTTCTAACAGCTTGCTGATAGTACCCTCATCTTTCTTCTGCTGTCCCTGAAAGAACTCCAGTACCTGCCGGTCTTTTACCTTGTAGTGTTCTTCTACCCCATCACGCCTCAAGGTTACGGTGTCTTGGGAAGGGGCATCCACTTTTTCAAATGTTCCTGTTTTATACTGGGCATCTAAGTCTACAGCATTTCTCACCAGCTTATTACGCTCTGCATTCTGCCGAGATACGACAGCCCCAATAGCGTTGGCTTCCATAGCTGGAAGAGACTCTAAGTCTGCTGCAGCGTTCACGTCACGTCCTGCTACTTTGAGCCCCTGTACGTCAGAACGTACCGTCTTACCAGCTCCACTCAGAGGCTTCTCCAGATAGTCCTTCACGATGAGCTTGGAATAGTTTGGGTACTTCTTCAGAAGCTCATCAGCAAACTCACGGGAATATACCCCTGCCTCCACCTGCTCCTCTAATAGCTCACGGTTAAAGTTCACGACAAACTGTTCATGCGCTTGTTCGACCGCCTGCCTCACTTCTGGGGCTAACTTAGAAGTAAGATCATCCAACTCCTGACGAACGGCTGCAATACCCGCTTCGTCTGCACGGGTTGTTTCTAACTTCGTCTTCTTATCCGCATACGCGTTCAATGCTGATTGAAATTCTACTTCAGTTACGCCTTGCGGTCTCAACGAATCCATGCCCTCACGGACACGATTGAGCTTGCCAGCTGTCATGGAGTCACTTGCGCGGAGAGAGCTAACAGCATCGGCAAGGGCAGATACCTCCTCTGGCGTCGCTCCTCGTTCCGCCAGCTTGCCAGAAAGGTTGGTTGTGATAGGCGCGCGGTCATCAATAAAGTTCTTCGAGAAATCACGAATGAACTTGACAGCTTTGAGCTTCGCCTCATCTTTCGTCTTCGGAGCTTTCTGGATAAAACTTGGCAGAAAACGAGATTCGATCGTAGCTTCTCCCAGCTTAATATTCTGCGCTGTTTGAGTCGCTACCCGTTCTGCCAGCTGAGCCTCCTTGTCTTCCAACGCCTTACGAACAACACGACCAAAGTTACCCTTAGCGGGGTTTACCGCAGAGCGCGTAAGAAGATCCGCATCTTCCAATACAGTTCTAGCCACGCCACGCGCACTAGCCCCTCTGGAAGCTCCACGCACGGTGCCCGTTACACCTGCTAAGCCGAGGGGGAAGAGGGTGGAGATACCACCGGATACGGCAGCGTTTTTAACGTTATATCCACGCCCAGCTGCTTTGTCGGCTGCCAGCGAGGTAGCGGCTCCTGTCAAAAAGTCTGTTGTCCCCTGAACAGCAAAGCGCTTAGCAGCTTGGCCGGCTGTGTTTGCTACTGGCACAGCCAGCCGTCCAGCCACAGGGAGCTTCGCTAGTCCCGTTTGGATGGGGGATACTATACTCGCTATGTTCCTGAGAGGCGATCTACCAAGAGTCTGTACAGCTGTTTTAAGTGTGCTTTGGCCTGCCGCGCGGGCCACATTCCCCGTACCAAGGGTAGATGCGGTAAGGGCTAGACCTAACGCGGTTTCTGGGACAAGCCTTGAACCACTGGTATCAGCAATATTTTCTGGGTTGATAATAGGAGACACTTTCCCAAACCTCCCAAGATCGACTACTTCATTTTTCCCAGTGATACCGCTCTTCATTCCCGTATACAAAAGCCCACCAGCAACAACAGCGGGGCGGGCTATTTCTGTTGCTAGTGATTCAACTGGCTTTCGTATTTTTTGCGCGACAGCAGACCCAGCAGCCTGTATAGGGCTCAAAGGATTCCTTAGAAACGCCGTCAGGTATGGGTTAATTGCCATAGACTATAGTCCAAATGCGCTCTTAATAAGCGGATCGTCGAAGTTGATTCCTTTGTTCTCTGCCTTTGGTGGGGTGATGATAGCTTTTGCTTCACCCTTCAGACCAGCAATAGATTTACCCGCCTCAACAGGGGTTTCAAGTTGGCCGATAGAGCGGAGATAGCCAACGGCTGACGCCACCTGTTTTTCTGTTGGCACCCCTGTAAAGCCAGAGGAAGCAAGAAACTCATATGCGGCTGGCAGATCTGAGTCAGTTACGGCCTTCCCACCAGCCGCCGCTTTTGAAGCCGTGCTCTTGTTTATAGCCGCCTTCATCTTCTGCGCTTCTAGCGGTGTGAGCGTCTTAATGCGCTCCGTCTCAGCTGTGAGCTTCCCTGTCTGTGCCGAAATGCGATCTGCCTCACCAGGAAGAAGAGTCTCAATGCGTTCTGTCTGAGCTCCCTTCAGTTCACGAGCTGCTTCAGAATCTAGTTCCTTACGACGTAGGTCACGCTCTTGGAGAGAGATTCTCCCTTCCTTATACGCCTTATCAACTTCAGCCTTCTGCTCTTCCAGTGTCATCTTACGGCCTGCAATATCCGTCTTCTGTTTGGTAGCAAGCGCTGCGATAGCTTTTTCCATCTGCGCGGCAATATCAGCCACGAGTTTCTGCTGGCGTTCTACGGCTCCAGCGGAGGCTTTACCCATCGCTGCAGCCAAGGATACCTGACCAAGCGCGGCAGCAGCATCCTCAGCGCGGGCAGCGTTCTGATCAAATTCAAGCACCTGACGGCGGGCAGATTCGTCCGTATCAGGCGTGAGACCACGGAGCGCAAGAGACTGGAGCAGTCGTTCACGAGCCGCAGCGTTCTGCTGGCGGACGCGTGCACGCTCTTCAGCTGCCTGAAGCTGCATACTCTCTACTTCCTTACGAGCCATCTCTTCCGCTTCGCGGATACGTGCTTGCATCACCTGAGGCGAGTTCTCGCGCAGATAGGCTTCTTCCAGCTTCATCGTATTGTATTGCTCTACAGCCGTGTTGTATTCGTCCTGTGTTGCGAACTGGTCAGGAGAAGGCGGCTTGAGACCAGCGTTTGAAAAACCAAATCGTCCATTGCCTAAGTCAGCAGCGAAGTTATCATTCCTTCGATACTGCTCCATAAGCTCAGAGTTCGTTGGGAGTTTTGGGATCTGGCTGGCAAGGTAGTTCTGCGGAGCCGTGTTATAGGTTGTAAAGCCTTCATTCACGGCCGTAGCTGGGTTGAAGTACATCCCTGAAGGCACGCTCATTTGCCCGCTTTGTGCTGCCTGCGCCATGGTCATACGGCGTACAGCGTCATCGTAGGAGATGTTGTTCATTCGGGCGACATCCATAGCACGCTCACGCTGCTGGTCACTGCCTGTCTGCACCTGACGGAGCATAGAAGCCACGTCGCTATTGAGCTGCGCTTGCTGCCCCATCTGCTGAGGAGACATGCCGGACACATTTGCCTGAGGCGTGAAGGCATCCTGTGAAAAGTCGTAGGTAGGGGCTGTTGGAGCGGGTGCTAGGGTAGCTTTAGGCTGTGGGGCTGGTGCGCTCGATGTTCCACGAAGAGCGCTGATCTGGGCTGACGAGGGGACGGATGGCGCTGATGGCGTGCTAATAGGCTGGAGTGTAGCCGATGACGTGTTAGGCCCATAAGGCGTCTGCGTAGGCTCTGGCTTAGGAGCGGCTGCTTGCTTACTGGAAGCATCAACCAACCGCTTGGCAGCATAAACAGTCGGGGCTAGAACAGGAGCGTACGGCGTGAGCAGGGACGGGAGAAGGAAAGAAGATGCGAGAGTAGCCATATATTAGCCGTTAGAAAGGACATTGAACAAAGACGCGTCGATAGCTTTCACGAGACCAATGCCTGCGCCACCTGCGCCACCTCCGCCCGCACCACCACCTCCGCCTGCCCCGCCACCGCCTCCTGAAACGGTCAGTGTCGCGCTGTTCGCCGTGACAGAACCTGCATAAAATATAGCGATAGCACCACCACCACCACCACCACCACCACCTGTGTAGTAGTTGGTTGAGTTGTTTGTACCAGCTGAGCCATCACCACCAGCGAAGTTCAGCGTGGAAGTGATGTTGATATTGCCTTTCACTAGAAAGATGATACACCCACCGCCTGCGCCACCACTACCACCTGCGCGAAAACCGCCCGTTGTACCGCACCCTGCGCCTCCACCGTCACCGCAACCAAGAATATCTAGCCAATGCGAAAGATTAATTGGTGAAGTTGAGTCTGCGCCAGAGAGTAAACCCGTGCCACCGCCCGCACCAGCCGTCCCAGCCGCTGCCGTTCCCGTGGTGCCGGCTGTGACACACGATGCACCACCACCACCACCACTACCGTTGAATACCGCTGCATCAGAGACAGCGGAAGCACCAAGACCACCCGATGCGGATGCTTTTTGGATGCCTTTGCCCGCTGTTCCGTTCTGTGCCGCTTTAGAGATAGCGCCGACCGCACCTGCACCGCCTCTGCTTCGCCCGTCGATAGCGGGGTTTGCCGAAGAAGTAATAGTCAAATCCCCATTCACCAAAACGACCACCCGCTTGTTTTGGAGGTTAGACCCAATAGCAATATCTGCCGTTCCCGTGAGGGCGAAGGAGGAAAATTGATAGGTTGTTTTCGAGGCTGTATTCCACGTTGTTGTGCCAGACGACTCTGCAAAAGCGCCATCCGAAGAATCGCCGAACCAGCGCGTTATAGCTTCTGCGCGAGCTTTAGCGTCAACATAGCTCATGCGAGTCGCATCATTCGCACTATCGGGGTCTGTGGTAATTTGGAGGTTATCAGCAGATACGCTTTGTACCGCTCCCCACGTGTTCGCCGTATCAAGGCGGGCGACGATTGTCGGGTCAACATCACACTGCTGGCTTCCTGTACCCTGGTTATTCCGAAGACCGCCAGACGAGCGCACGTCAAGCGTGATGGCAGATGTTTGGATGTCTACACCAAGACCACGGGTGAGACCAGATCCACCGGCAGAAATATCGTAGGTACTTACCCCATCGTTCGAGATAACCCACTTAGAATCACTTTCATCATAGCGGACGAATGGCTTGGTAGCCTGATCATTCTGCGCATAGATAGTCACGTCCGCCGCTGTCTCATCTCCAATACGTAGATTGTTTGCTCCTGTACCGATGGTGCCATCCATCACACTGACAAGTTCGTTCCAGTGACGATGCGTTGGGGCAAGAATTACCTCCACGCCAGCTGGGTGGTCAAAAGCGAATCCTACGCCAGCTGTATCGACGTCTGCTTCTGGGTCAAGCCCACGAACAACGGAAGCATACGTAGTGCTGGTAGGCGCAGAGGGGAGATAGACTATCTCGGCATTTTCTTTTTGAGGCTCAATAACAGCCCATGTTGGGTATTCAATAGCCCCAGCTGGTACCGCATCTAAGGTGATACTTGTGGCTGAGTCCGTGATACGGGAGGAGAGCGTCGTTTTAAAGAAGGAAACGACCTTAGTAAATTTAGCAATAGCCATAGGTTAGATTTGGTGAGTAGTAGGGATACGCTCGTCCGCCTTCTCTACCGCTACGAGTTTTATTTCTGTAATGATAAAGTCCACATCTCTTTGGTCATTCTCGAAAGAGAGGCGGATTTTATCGAACGGTACACTCGGTGGGACAGAGAAAGCTACCCAGAAGTCATAGACATCTATTGTCGAGGACGTGCCACCAAAGGAAGCAAAGGGAACAGTTGCCCATTCGCTTGATCCCCATGGATAGACTGTCCCTGAGGAAACATAGTCTCCAGACCCTAGGATTGTCTTAGAAACAACAGGATTCGTTATATCGCCATCCACGTATAATTTTACATCAATCTCAGCAAGTGTGGAAATCAATCCGGCTATCTTAATATACCGCCCCTCTTTACTTTGGATAGGGCGTCCGAAATCAATGTCTCGTGTGTCGTATCGGAAGTAAATCGCTACACCATCGTCTGAGTATTCAGAGGATTCAAAGCGATACACGTTTCGATCCGTAGAGGAGATAAAGTGGAGCTTGTTGTTATATCGAGCAAACTGGTTCGCACCGATACCTTGGTACAGTCTCCAAGAATCATAGTCTTCTGAATAGATCAGAATCTCATTATTGCTGGAGGAGTCGTTCGCCACAGACAGAATGTAGTTCTTATCCGCATACGATGCACAAGCATTCGTTAGCGTGAGAGGCCGCATGTAGTCCTCAATAAAAAGAGACCGCGAGCGAGAGCGAATATCCGCGCGATTGTCGTCGTACCCAAGGCTACGAACGTTCGAGAATATGTCAACGGTGAAGTTATAATCCTCCACCTGTTTTACGACACGCTGGTTCACCGCGCCTACGTTTGAACGGATCTTCTTCTTATAGATACCTCCAGAGTCAAACCCAACATCATAAACATCACCTGAGGCGAGGAATACCTGTAGAGACTCTGAACCATCACGCGTGAAGAATGAGGCGCATGCTGTAATAGCGGCAGGGAAGTCCGTCGATCCTGCTCCTCCTCCAGAAAAGTCTGCGTAGGAGTTCAGAACGGAGTAGTACAGCCTATTTTTATTTGCCGTTACACCGGCAATCCAGAGACGAAAGAAAGAGACTGCGTAGATATTTCCCTTTGGTGGTGTACCACTTGTCGTGAGGGTTGTGCCATCCCAGTAAGCAAAGTTATCCACAGCGTTGCCAAAGTAGGTAACTCCATTTGCCGTAACCGCATCAAAATTTTGAGAGTCTGTGAGCCCCGTAGCGATATTTGTCCATGTATCAGTACCTGTATTTAGGTACTGGACAACTGTGCCTTGCGCGCGGATGAGGTACTCCACGCCGGCAAGGGTGCGGTATGTCCAGAGAGATGTGCCTCCCCCGATCCCCGCTGTTGCATCCCCAACACGAACAAAACCTCGACGTTTGGTGAGGGCAAAGCGTCCGGAGTAATCACAGTTCGAGAGGAACGGAGACTGGTTCACGAGGAGCTGACTCGCGTTGAGCGCCCACTTTGGGTTCCACCCACCGGAGAAGTCGTTGATAACCGTTTGGAGGTTGTACTTTTCCATAGGCTAGAAGGCTCCCATCATCCTACGAGTTGGGGATTCAATAGTTACTGAGTGATTTTCACGGAGTTCAGCGAGGGAAGCATCAAACGCCTGCTTAGCATCACGAAAATCCTCCTTGTTCGAGCGGTCTTTTCTGAAGGCGTACATAGAAATACCCTCTGTAACAACATCGATAAACCGCTCTGGGATAGTGAAGTAATCGCTATCGCTGGTTGGCAGGGCTTTTAGCGCATTCGTTGATCCATCTTTCACAAGGTACGTTGTATAGTAGATAACCTTTAGCTGCCCAGAAGCAAACGTACCCGTTGGGTTATACAGCTCAAGGTATCTATTTTGGTAGATAGCATACGAATGAGAGTCGGAAAGCACCTGAAAATCTTTTAGCTCTACAGGATGAAGCTCTGTCGTATACGATCCAACGCCACCAGATTGGTTGGCGTTGATAGACTTAATGCGCTTCCACCCAGGAATAAGGGTGTCGAGGTCATAACGAGTAGCACCTGTAAGCGTCAAGTTATACTCCTGCTCTTGGAATGTGTACGCCTCTGGCGCATCTATCTTACGTAGCACACGGCGTAAGACGCGTAAGATTTCTGAGCTGGCTCCAGATGAATTATCAAAAAATCCCGTGGTGGCATCGCGGAAAGCATCAGAAAACTCTTCGCGGATTTGTCCCCAAGTCGTAGGCATATACAGGAATTATACTAGAAAAGACATGGGGTTACCATGCCTTACAACTCCAGTATCTTGCTTTATCCTTTGGCCCCGGATTCTCGCAATTATGGCGAGCGCGAAAGGACTTGCGAGCTGCTGGGTTGTTTTTACGAATCTTCATATTGGGATCTCCAAAACGAAGAATCTTGACCACATCTCCGGACTGTACATATACAGCAGATTTCTTGGAAGCGTCTGGAGTACGAAATGGTTTGTTGAGTGTGACCTTACGCCCTTGGTATTCTGCCATATGCTCTCATTATACCACAGGAGAAGGGAAAAGACTCGTAGGATCAGAGGCTCCACCGTAGCCATTCTTCGTGTTTTTCTCCCAGCCTTTTGCTCTCCACTCGAAGTGAAGGTGAGGGCCTGTTGAGAACCCTGTATTGCCCGATAAACCAATCCGTTGGCCCTGTTTCACTTTGTCTCCCTTAGAAACGTAGGACTTCGTTAGGTGGCCGTAAATGGTCATGGAACCATCTGCGTGGCGAAGGCGCACATGCGTACCGTAACCACCAGCATCAGCACGAGCAATCTCTACGGTTGCATCTTCCACAGCGACAATATACCGACGACCAAGGGGGGAATCGATAAAACGTACGCGGAAGTCTAGCCCATTATGGCCTTTCCACCCGTATCTGGCATAGAGCTTAGGGTTCATGCCAAATCCTTGGGTGATGTACACCTTGTCGATAGGCCAGACGAATCGTGGTTTTGTAGTTTTCATACCACCCCATCATAACACAAAAGCGAGGCTCACATGACCTCGCTCGGTGGCTATCCCTTATAGGAGAAGAAACATCCTAGATTGTATGTACTTCGGAAGGGATGGCAGGGGTGGGACTACTCGGCGGCAGAATCTGCGGAAGGCAATTTTGAAGCCTCTTCGGATACAGGAGCTTCAGCTTCTACCACTGGAGCCTCTTCCACGACTTCAGGTGCTACCTCTTCAGCGACAGGAGCCTGTGCCTTAGCTTTAGCGTCCAATACGGCTGCAATAGAGACTTCTACCGTAGCTGTTGGGTGCTTTTCCATCTCAAGAACAAGCTCATCCTTGGTTACACCGTTTGCGTTCAGGTATTCTTGAAGCTCGGTACCTACGCCATGGGCGTTAAGTTCAGCCCAGTTCCATTGAACGAAAGAAAGGTTTTCCATATTGATAGTTTAGGGTTAAGAGTAAACCATCTCCATCATACCACGCCTACGGGCACTTCACGAAACGGCCTGTTTTCTTGTCTCGGCATTGGCGGATCATTTCGCTAGTCGTCGTGGCGTTAATATCGGTTTTTGAGGATTGAATCAAGCGTGCTTTTGATGTCGGCGAGGGCTTTTTCAGTCCCCTCGCGTTGAGCTTTTAGCGTCGCCATTTCCTCGCGAGTATACTGCAACGTTTGATTTAGCGTGGTTACGGACTGGTTAAGTGAGACGACCGTTTGCTGGAGAGTCTCAATCCGTGAGCGTTGTGCCCCGTAGTTGATGAGACCGCCTATTGCGCTTATAGCTATGGTTATAACCATGCCACTAGCCACCCATAATTCTGATCGTGAAAGCCCTTGTTTTTGCTCCTCGACTGGCATAACCCTAGATACCCTTGATGTACTCGCGTACTGCATTGATGAGTCCCGTGGAGAACGCGCCCCACGAGGTAAGGATAACCGCACGCCAAGCGATAGGGTCATTCGTAGAGATATATTCCGATACCTCTGGTGCGAGCATAACGAACCCAGCGAAGAGCGCACCTGCAAGAGAGATGCCAAAACCCTTAGCGATTTTCTCTACCGTGATTTGGTCGAACGTAAAAGCGTGTTGCATATGAGAGCAGTATACCACGCTATGGCGTAGCCGTGCGAAGAAGAGCGGTAGAAGACACGCGGAAGTCAGCAAACCACGCATCCATGATGAGGGTCGCTGCGCCTGTGTTGCCCGTTACGGCGGGGCGGATCGTGAGATACTTCGTCGTAGCCTCTGTGGTGAACGATACTGTGTACACCGTCCAGTCCTGCGTAACTTTGACAGGAGTTATTGCGTTCACGATTACCTGTGCGCCCTCGCTTGTCCGTTCGATGATTGCAACAACGGCTCCATCATTAGAATCACCACTCGTTACGTTCGTCTTCATGGCGAAAGTTGCCGTATACGCCGTGGACGAAAGCGCGGGGATAGCCTGAAGCATCCCTGCCCGTGTAGCGGAGAGGATGTTCTGTGCGGTTACACGGCTATTTACAGCGGTTGTGGCGAGCTTCAGCGTTGCCTTACCGTTGTATGTTTGCGTGTTGTCAATCTGCGCGGTTATGGAGTTGTTGATGCCAAACACCGCCCAGTTCGATCCAGCGATAGGGACTGCGCTCCCCGTCGCCGTACCGTCGATATAGCCTGTGGTGGTCTGTGGAGCGACGAGAGTTGGTACGGTCGTGAAGTCGCCGTTGAGGACAAACGCTTCGCCTACTGTCCGTCGTGGGGTAGAGACAGCGGTTCTATCCGTAGGGATTGCCGTACGGAGCTTCACTGGTGCATAAGAGCTATTCCATGTCGTGATTGTTCCAAGACTGCCAAGCGTGCCG
>CAZRVJ010000010.1:5250-12247 GCA_964603535.1 uncultured Candidatus Saccharibacteria bacterium | reverse complement strand
AATTCTTTTTCTTTAACCAAAGACATTACTACATCAACCAAATCAAAACTCACAAGCTCATTGCCATTTTTTTCGCTAGTGAAATACTCTCCCACCCAATCCAAATCTTCCCAGAATTCAAAATCCCCTTCTTGCAAACCGGCTAAAGATTGACCTAATTTCACAATTCCTGTTTCTGCTTTTCTCCAATGAATCGCTTCAGGATTAATATGTGGCGCCAATAATCGCCAATCATTTTCATCTTTTTTAGCTAGATATTGCTGAATTACCAACCATTGCGCCTTATCAGTTTGTGGTGGCTTATTTTCAATCGTGCTTCCCTTCAAAGTTTGAATCATTTTTGCGGCGAAATCAGTTTCACCGGAAAAATTGCGGAAAACATCCGAATAAAATTTTACTTCGTGATAGTAATGAAGCACCAAAGAAACCATTCTCAATAATTCGCCCGGAATATTCAAAGTAATCGGAATAACAAAAATCGCGCCGAATTCTTTCAAATGGCTAATATTATGATATTTCTTTTTTACAAAACCCTCGGCCGCTTTCGCCCATTTCTGACTCAAGACTTTTATTTCCACTCCTCGTTCTTCAAAATCATCTGGGGTTAAACTTTCATATTGCTTAAAAAAAACATTATTCAACCATTCACCGTCTTCAATAAATCTTAAAGCAGCAAATAATTCAAAAATATCTTCTTTTACTAAAGCTTCTTCAATATTCTTATAGCCCAAAGCGCGAACGATATTCAATGGAGGCTCTTTTCTTAATAGTTCCGCGGCTTTATTTTTTTTCAAAAAGAATCCGATTAATTTTTCTTGGCTATCCTTAATCCCGTCTAAAACTTTTTGACAATCATTGATATTCGCCACGGAAACTCCACCGAATTTCTCCACAAAAGTTCTATCGGCCAAAGTTATTTTTTTAATCAACGCGGAAAAAACTTCTTGAGCTGATGAATCATTTTTTAATCCTAAAGATTGAAGTCTGTTTTTTATCGTCTCGTCATTAAGCGCATCAATTTTTTCTAAAACACCGCTCTTACCGGTAATCTTATTCATTTTTTGCTCCAAAGCATCCAATTCTTCTGGCTTAACTCTTAAAACCTTTGCGATTTTTTCAATTGATTGATTCATAATAATACTAAATTGAAATTACTTTAACAGACACAAATATTATAACACTCTCAAAATAAAAAAAGAACCCCCGTCTGCAATAGACAGGAGTTCGTATTACCGCTTTGCTTGGCTAGAAAATCAAACCGCCTCAACAAAATGTTGAGGCGGTTTTTCAAACAAACTAAATAAATTTATTTCTTTCCAGCAATAATTTGCTCCGCAACGTTCTTAGGAACTTCCGCATAATGATCAAATTCCATTGTGAAGAATCCTCTACCCTGAGTCATAGAACGTAATTTAGTTGCATAACCAAACATTTCTGATAAAGGCACTTTCGCATCAATAACTTTAGTCATCATTCTGTCATTCATAGATTCAATGCGAGCGCGTTTGGAGTTTAAGTCTCCGGAAGTATCTCCCAAAAATTCTGGCGGGATGATTACTTGCACTTTCATGATCGGTTCCAAAATGATTGGATTGGAACGTTTACAAGCTTCTTGGAAAGCCATAGACGCAGCAATCTTAAAGGCAAATTCTGAAGAGTCAACATCGTGGAAAGAACCATCAAACAAAGTAACTTTAACATCTTCCATAGGGAAACCAGCAACAACACCTTTAGCCATAGATTCTTTTACACCCTTTTCAATCGGAGAAATAAATTCTTGAGGAATGGCGCCTCCTTTAATAGCATTAACAAATTCAAATTTCTGACCTCTTTCCATCGGCTCAACTTTAAGCCAACAATGACCGTATTGACCCTTACCACCTGATTGACGAATATATTTTCCTTCAGCTTCAGCGCCACTCTTAATAGTTTCTTTATAAGCAACTTGAGGTCTGCCAGTATTGGCTTCTACTTTAAATTCGCGCTTCATTCTTTCTACCAAAACATCCAAGTGCAATTCTCCCATACCACCAATCAAAGTTTCTGCTGTTTCTTGATCGGTCTTTACGGAGAAGGTCGGATCTTCTTCTGATAATTTTCTCAAAGCCAAACCCATCTTTTCCTGATCAGCTTTAGTCTTCGGCTCAATGCGCATATGAATAACCGGTTCTGGAAATTCAATCTTTTCCAAAACTAAAGGATTCTCAGGATCACACAAAGTATCACCAGTAGTAGTATTTTTCAAACCTACGATAGCGGCGATATCTCCAGCGTACACTTCTTCTACTTCTTCACGATGATTAGCATGCATACGCAAAACACGGCCGATTCTTTCTTTTTCTCCTTTAATACTATTTAAAATATAAGTACCTCTTTTCAAGACTCCGGAATAAACACGGAAATAAGTTAAGCTTCCTACAAACGGATCGGCGGCAATCTTAAAAGCCAACGCGGCCAAAGGCTCGTTATCGTCAGGATGTCTTAAAACTTCTTCTTCCGGATTATTAGGATTGAATCCTTTGGTTGGAGGCAAATCTATTGGAGACGGTAAATAATCAACTACCGCGTCCAACATTAATTGCACGCCTTTATTTCTCAAAGCGGTTCCGCACAAAACCGGAACAATCTTATAAGCAATAACGGCTTTTCTCAAAGTTTTTCTTAATTCTTCTTCGGTAGGAGTTTGTCCTTCCAAATATTTAGCCATTAATGCATCATCCTGTTCTACAATCTTTTCTATTAATTCACGATGCATGGTTTCGGCTTTTTCTTTCAAGTCTGCAGGAATTTCAATTTCTTCAATAGTTTCTCCGTGTTCTCCTTTGAAGGTAAATGCTTTCATTCTAATCAAATCAATAACACCAGAGAATTGATCTTCGGTTCCGATATTCAATTGAATTGGCAAAGCATTAGGACTTAATCTTTCCTTAATAGTGGACAAACAAAAATCAAAATTTGCCCCCATTCTATCCAATTTATTAACAAAACATAAACGAGGCACTTGATATTTATCAGCTTGGTGCCAAACAGTTTCAGATTGTGGTTCTACGCCAGAAACTCCGTCAAAAACAACCACAGCGCCATCCAAAACGCGCAATGATCTTTGTACCTCAACGGTAAAATCAATATGGCCCGGGGTGTCAATCAAGTTAATACGATATTCTCCTCCTTTTTTATCGCCTGCCACTCTTCTGTAAGTTTGTGTCCAGAAACAAGTGGTAGCAGCGGAAGTAATGGTAATACCTCTTTCTCTTTCTTGTTCCATCCAGTCCATGGTAGCCTCACCTTCATGAGTTTCTCCAAGTTTATGAGAAATGCCGGTATAGAAAAGAACGCGTTCAGAAACGGTTGTCTTTCCGGCGTCAATATGGGCGATAATGCCGATATCTCTTACTTTTTCAATAGGATATTGTCTTGCCATAATTTTTATATTTTTAATCCGCCGATAAGGCGGATTAATTTTCTACTTTATTTTAAAACTCCGCTTTACCTAGCAAAATGAGCAAAAGCTTTATTTGCCTCGGCAATACGATGAGTGTCTAATTTCTTCTTAATAGCGGCTCCTTCGTTATTAGCAGCTGCCAAAAATTCCTCAGCTAATTTTTTGGACATGTCCATACCAGTTCTTTTTCTGGCTGCATCCAAAATCCAGCGACAAGTTAAAGCAAATTTTCTTTCTGGTCTTACCTCTTGAGGAACTTGGTAGTTAGCACCACCTACTCTTTTGGAACGAACCTCCACAACAGGAGAAACATTCTTCATAGCTGTTTCCACAACAAGAGCGGGATCTTTTTTAGTAGTTTCTTTAATGATGTCTAAAGTTTTATAAAAAATTCCTTCAGCCACACTTTTCTTTCCTCTTTCCATTAAATAGTTAATAAACCGAGTAAACTCGATTCTATTGTGGACCATGTCCGGCTCAAAATTTCTTTTAAATTTTTTATTTCTTCGCATAACTAATTAGAATTTATTTAGGGGTCTTAGCTCCATATTTAGACCTTTGCTGCTTACGGTTCTGTACACCAGTTGTATCCAAAACTCCACGAACAATGTGATAACGAACACCCGGCAAATCTTTAACCCTACCACCGCGAATCACAACCACAGAGTGTTCCTGTAAATTATGACCTTCTCCAGGAATATAAGCGGTTACTTCCATACCGTTAGAAAGACGCACACGCGCTACTTTACGCAAAGCGGAGTTTGGTTTCTTCGGAGTAGTTGTAAAAACTTTTACGCAAACGCCTCTTTTGAAAGAAGCAGGATAAGAGATAGGACGATTTCTTAAAGCATTAAAACCAAAAGCCAAGGCCGGTGTTTTGGTCTTTTTCACAATAGATTTTCTTCTTTTCTTTATCAACTGATTAATAGTTGGCATTTATTTCAATTATTTTAGATATCAAATAATTTAGCAAATAATAAAACGGAAGTCAACCCCATTAAGTGACTTCCCCATCAAAAAAGAGAATTTTGCCATTTTTTAAGATTTTCCTAAAAAATCAATTAGCAACGCAAAAGAACTTAAATGATAGATAAACGCCATTGCCACTCTTTTAATATTTTTGTATAATAAATAAAAATAACATTTAATGGTCTGGTTTTTTAAATTATTTCTCTAATGAAACAAGTACAATCAAAAATTACTTGGATTGACATTATCAATCCCAGTCAAAACGACATAGATTATTTAGGTGCCAATTACAAGTTTCATCCTCTTATTATGTCGGAGTTAATGAAACCATCATCTCGCTCCAAGGTTGAAACCTATAATAATTACATCTACATTGTTTACCATATACCAATATACGATCCGGTTACCCGCGTATCTAAGGCTACAGAAATTGATTTTTTAATTACGAAAGACACAATAATAACCTCTCGCTATAGCGAAATAGAACCCATTAATATTTTTTTCAATAGATTAGAGAAAGACATCATTAGCCATGAAAAATATTTAGATAAAACTACCGGTCATCTTTTATATGAAATTTTAGAAAATTGCCAAGAGTTTTCCTTGCGACAACTCAGCCATATAAATGAAAAAATATCTTTCATTGAAGAATCCATTTTCAAGGGTCATGAAAAGCAAATGATTCAAGAAATTTCTTTCGTGAAAAGAGATATTTTAGATCAACGCCTTATTACCAGACCTCAAAAAACTATTTTGGAATCATTAATGGCAAAAGGATCAAAGTTTTTTGGTAAAGAGATAGAAATATATTTTAATGACTTATTGGGCGATCATGAAAAAGTCTGGGATACCTTAGATAATCTTAAAGAAACGGTAGAAGCTTTAGAATCCACCAATAACACCCTCTTTGAAAGCAAAACGAATGAGATTATGAAAATTCTCACTATCATCGCTTTCATCACTATGCCGCTTTCCTTATTGTCAAACATTTTCGGAATGAATACCGCGAACACCCCTATTATCAGTCATCCTTTCAGCTTTTGGATTATTACGGGCATAATGCTATTAATCTCAATCGCCTGCTTAATATTCTTTAAAATAAAAAAGTGGCTTTAAAAGAAAATCCCGGCAACACTGCCGGGATTTTTTAATTTTCAATAATTAAATTTTTACCAAATTGAATACCGATATCGCCATCTTCATCAGTACGAAAAACTTTAACGCCTAAATCATTTAATAAATTAATAACTACATCAGCGGGATGATTATATTTATTATCTTTTCCCACTCCAATTAATGCTATTTGTGGATTAATTAATTTCAACAGTTCCGAACTAGTGCCATTTTTTGATCCATGATGACTGACCTTTAAAATATCCGCTTGCCAATCGGTGGTTATTTTTTTTAAAAAACTACTATCGGCGTCCCCTAAAAATAAAGCCCTAAAACCATTAATGGTTGTGCGAAATACCAGCGAGCTATTATTAAGATTCTTTTCGGAAAAATTCTCGCCTAGAGTTGGAGAAATAATATCTAAAACATCATTACCAATTTTAATTTTGTCTCCGGCTCCTAAAGCTACAACAGCCACACCACTACTCTTTATTAGATTCATCAAGTTTTGAAAAGTTTCACTAGTGCTATCCGCGCCGTTATAAACAAAAACTCGCGGATGATACCGCTCTATTATTTCAAAGAATCCCCCATAATGATCCAAATTAGCATGAGACAAAATCAAAACATCTATCTTTCTACCGAAAAAATCCAAACTGTTTCCCAATTCACTGAGCACGCTTCTATCCGGCCCAGCATCAATCATTATCTTCCCCGAATTACGAAAGCTAATCAAAGATGCATCCCCTTGTCCCACATCCAAAAAATCTATCTTTGTTAAATTACTTTCCGACAAAATAAAAAACCAAACCGCTGCGTTAAGGGCTAATAAAATTAAAAGACCAAAAATTATTATTGATTTGCTGGATTGTTCCATTTATTCTACTGAATACATTTTAGATATTTAGACCTCTTCCTTTGAATATATATAAACATCAATATCACAACTCCCATAGCTATCCAAAAAACCAATTCCCTCACCTTGTCCAAAGAAATTATAGCAAATTTTAAACTGCCAAAAAAATTAATAATAAGAATCTCCACCTTAAGCAACAAATAAGAAACAAAACCAAAAATCATGGCTATACCAGAAAAAATAAATCCTGATGCTCCCGCTAAAAAACCGAATAACATTGTTATAGGGATCAAAGATAAAATAAAAATATTACTGAAAGGAGAAACTAACGGAAAATATCCAAACCTCAATATAATCAAAGGTAAAACTGCCAATTGCGCCGATAAGGTTGTTGCCAAAACACCACGCCAATTTAAAAAGCTCTTTTGATTAGACATTAATATTTTTTCAAAAAATGGATAAAAATAAATTAACCCCAAAGTAGCAACAAAAGACAATTGAAAAGCAAAATCAAATCTCAATATTTTCGGATTAATCAGCACCATAATAATGCCAGCTAAAAAAAGAGCATTTCTCGGATGATATAATCTACCAATTCTTTGACTCAATAAAAGCAA
>CAZRVJ010000010.1:0-5150 GCA_964603535.1 uncultured Candidatus Saccharibacteria bacterium | reverse complement strand
CCCAAAAGCAATCCTCCCAAAAAACTTGATTCCGGCTCTGGTAAAATTGTATCAATTTTTTCTTCAAATGAATTTTTTACTTTTAATAAAAGTGATTTAAACGCCGAGCCTTGATCGTTTTTTATAATTTCCAACTTAGGATAACTGACTATGGAATAAATTCCCTCTTTGGATAGATAGGCTTTAAAATCAAAGTCTGAAAAATTTTCCGGTTCTTCCAATTTGCCATCAAAAACAATCTCATCTCCATAATGAAAATTTTTAGCGTATGGCTTTGTTTTTATTAATACTTTCCCTTGATAATTATCTTTCAATTCCACTCTTAGCCAAACTGACGATTCTTTAAACTCTGGTTCATCATAAATTATTCCTGACGCTTTAATAGAGTCGCCATTCCAACGCAAGCTAGAATTTGTTTGATTATAATAATCGGATAATTGGAAAGAAATAACTCCAAATACAAAACAAATTACCGCTGTTGTAAAAACTAAAACTTTTTTATCACATAAAAAAGACCATAGTAAAAAACAACAAATTAAAATTACAAATAATAAGATCCAAAACCAAGGAATAAATAAAAACGAGGCGGTAAAAACTCCCGCCCCGTAAAGGATAACAAACAACAAAAATTTATCAGGTAGATTCATACAAATTAAAATCCTTTTATAATTCGTATGTATTCGTGTTTAACGCTAGCTGCACATTCCCCAACCGCACACCGGACATGAATGACATTTTTCTTGATTAACCAATTCTGTGTGACAACTAGGACAGAACTTACTAGCATTACCATTTTGGCCATTCATCTGGGCCGGTAAAACTTCTATCACATTGGGTTGATAGTAAACGGAGAAGCCTTCGGCTTTTTCGTCCTTCTTGGCTAGGAACTCTTCTTTCCTGCCTTTCTTCTTGCTATCAACAGCTTTTTCTTTTTTATTCCCGCCCGCAACCAAAACTTGGTTTTGAATGGATTTATCTCTATAAACCGTTACATCCTTGCAGCCCAATTTATACGCTAAAAGATATACTTTTTTGATATCTTCTGGCGTGGCGCTCGCTGGCAAGTTATTGGTTTTAGAGATAGAAGAGTCTGTCCATTTTTGCATCGCAGCTAAAGCCTTGATGTGATCCTCTACTTCTATATCCATAGAAGTCACAAGAATCTGCTTTAACTTTTCGGGAATGCGTGATATTTTTTGCACACTGCCATTACTGTCAATTACCTTTCTCAAAAGCTGATCGTTAAACAATCCGTGTCTAAATAATATTCTTTCAAAAACCGGATTAACATAATAGAAGCTTCCTACTGCTACATTTTTTTCAAAAACCAAACTATAATTCGGTTCAATACCGGAAGAACATCCAGCAATCATAGAGATAGATCCTGTAGGAGCTAAAACTGTAGTGAAGGAATTTCTTAATCCCGATTTTTTAACTTTTTCAATTAAAGATTTCCAATCAAAGCTGGAAGATTTTTTATCTTTGTATCCGGAAAATGGAAGTTTGCCGTCTGGATAGAATGATTGATCAAACAATGGGAACTTTCCTCGTTCCTGACTCAATTCAACAGAGATAACTTTGGAATGATAGTTCAAAGCTTCAATCGCCTTTTCCATAAACCTCAAGCCTTCTTTAGAATTATATGGAAGACCCAATTCAAATAAAGTATCAGCTAACCCCATGACACCCAAACCCATCTTTCTTGTTTTCAAAGACATATCAGCGATTTCCGGTAAAGGATATTTATTAATATCAATTACATTGTCCATAAAACGAGTAGCCACTTCAATAGTCTTTCCATATTCTACCCAATCAAAAACCATATGATCATGTTTGGCATTCGGTTTTACAAAACTCCACAAATTCAAACTTCCTAAATTACAAGATTCAAATGGATAGAGCAAAACTTCTCCGCAAGGATTAGTACAAGTAATAGGCCCTAAAATTTTTAATAATGGATTGTATTCATTAATACGATCGTGAAAAACCACACCCGGCTCAGCGGATTCCCAAGCCTGATAAGAAATAAGATTCAATAATGATTTCGGATCAATATATTTAACTACTTGCTTGCTGCGAGGATTGACTAATGGATATGGCTTATTATCTTTCAAACATTCCCAGAATTCAGGCAAAACCAAGATAGAAATATTGAAATTCTTTAACGCCTGATTACCTGTTTTACATTTAACAAAAGCCTCAATATCGGGATGGTTGCTATTCAAAATGCCCATATTAGCTCCTCTTCTGATACCACCCTGTTTAATAACGTCAGTCATTCTGTCATATAAAGACATGAAGCTAATAGGGCCGGAAGAATAACCGCCGGTTGATTTCACAAAATCCCCTTCTGGTCTTAACTGAGAAAAATTATACCCCACTCCTCCGCCGGATTTAAAAATCACAGAAGCGGACTTCAAGGTGTTCATAATATCATCAATGGAATCTCCCACATCTAGAACAAAACAAGCAGAACCCATTCCGAAAACATTTCCAAAATTAGCCAAAGCCGGAGTGTTAGGCATAAACTTTCGGCTTGCCATTAAATTGTAAAAATTATCAATCTCAACAGAATATTTATCAAAGTATCCATCTTTTAATTTGTCTAAGAAATTCTGCCAAGATATTTTTATTTTTTGTTCTTTGTTAAATCTGTCATACAATCTTTTTATTCCTTCTAAATGATAACGGTTAAGAACATAATTACCAATTTTATATTTTCCATCAAATTTTTCCGGAGAAAATTCTTCGGTGTGATGCTCAGTTGCTTTTCCTTTCTTTTGATAAACCGCATCATCATAAAAAAGTGATGGTATGGTTGTGTGAACAGCCACGCGAGTGAAAAGCTCCTTAGGTGATTCTATAATTTTTCCAAAACTATCTTTTTTTAGATATCGTGAAGTAAGAACTCTCAAAGCATTAACATCAAATTTCTTATCAACTTCATCAATAGTTTCTTTATTTAAAATTTGCGCCTTTTCTTTTCTAATCTCAGAACGTTTCTGACGATACATCATGTAAGTTTTAGCAATCTTGATCTGATTTTTATCAAGCAAAACTTGTTCCACGGTGTCTTGGATTTCTTCAATGGTTGGAATATAAGATTTTTGAATTTTTAATTTTCTAGCCAAACGCCTCACCACCTCTTCAGACATGGTTTTGGCAAAAGCATAATCTATTTTGCCAGTTTCTTCAGCGGCTTTAAAAATAGCATTGGTTATTTTTTCAGTTGTGAATGGCACAACTCGACCATCTCTTTTTTTTATCTTATGAAATGGATTGTAACTATTTTTTCCTGGCATAAAAAATTAAAAAAATATATTTTTTGAGACTTTTTAATTTAAGAAATAATCTTACGCCAAATGGAATCTTTTTTCAATTGTGGATAATAAATTTTTTTAAAAAGTTTTGCTAAAAATGTCAAAGAAATGTATAAAAAAATTTCTTTTTTAAAAAAACATAGGCAATTGCTTGAATATTTAATAAAAAAATCACTCCACCAAACCGATGAAATGATTTTTTGCTAATTTTCCCAAAAAAATGGTGCCCGAGGAGAGAGTCGAACTCTCATGAGATAAATCTCACACGATTTTGAGTCGTGCGCGTCTGCCATTCCGCCACCCGGGCATAAACTAACTTAATTTAATATAGTATATTTTAAAGATTTTTTCAATATGAGGCCACGGCGGGAATTGCACCCACGTATAACGGTTTTGCAGACCGTTGCCTTACTGCTTGGCTACGTGGCCATGGAAATAAAAGCTCTTTATTTTTCTTTTATTTCTTCTAATAGTTTTTCAATCTTCTCCGCTTCAAATTCTGTTCTGTCTATCTCAAAACGAATCTTTGGAATCGGACGCATTGCTAATTTTTTATTCAAAAATTGCTGTATTTGAAAAACATTGTCTTCCAAATATCGCAAGACCTCTTTGTCTTGAGCTAAAGGGAAAACACTAACGATAACTTTACTATACAAAAGATCGGGCGAAGTTTCAACTGCCAAAATAGTCACCAAAGTATTATCGGGAAATTGGCATTCTTTTTGAAAAATTCCTCCGAGAATTTTTTGGATTAATTCATTAATTTGTTTTACTCTTTGTAAGCTCATTTTTTTATTAGTTTTTTTATAAACGCTGACTTTTCTTTCAATACTATTTTACTATCAGCTTCTAGATTTAACCTTGCGACTGGTTCCGTATTTGATAATCTAACATTAAATCTCCAATTTTCAAAGTCCATAGACAAACCATCAAAATCAGAGATCTTTTTAGCCAAACACCCAAATTCTTTTTTCAATGCATTTACTATTGTTTTATAATTTTCTGCCGAAAAATTAATTTCTGGAGCTATAAAATATTTTTTAAAATCATTTTGTAAATTATCAAAATCCACCCCATAAAAAAACAATGTTCTTAAAAAGATCAAAAAAGCAAAAATACCGGAATCGGCAAAATAGAAATCTTTAAAATAATAATGCCCGGATTTTTCCAAACCGAAGATTGCTTTTGTTTCAACCATCTTTGTCTTGAAATAACTATGACCAATCTTGGAATAAATTACCTTGCCCCCAGAGCCTAAAATCGTTTCAGAAACCAATTTAGTTATTGTTTTATCTATAACTACACTAGCTTTTCTATGGGATTGAACAAAATATCCAGCCAATATTGAGCCAATTACATCGGGTGGGACAACTATTCCTTTTTTATTTACAAAAATAACCCTATCCTCGTCCGCGTCAAAATAAACCCCTAGATCAAAAGATTTTGCAACAATTTTATGAAATCGTGCATTAGATTTTTCATTAAATATTTTTATGGATAAATCCAACTTAGGAAATAATTTTTTAAAAATCGGGGTGGCAATACCAAATTGATCATTAACGGCTATTTTTGTTTTTTTCAAAAAATCTCGCTCCTCTGCCCGAAAATTAAAACGCTTTATTAACAAATCAACATATTCATCCGAAAGATCCAGTTTAGTTAATCGCATTTCCAATAAAGTATGAGATTCAATATTCCTCTCAAATATTTTTACAAATTTTCCTAATTTTTCTCCACTAATAGCTTCAATGTTTTTATTAAAAATTTTAAAACCATTATGCCCCTTAGAAAGATGCGAAGCTGTAACAATAATTCCAAAATCCGCTTTGG
>CAZRVJ010000009.1:0-12784 GCA_964603535.1 uncultured Candidatus Saccharibacteria bacterium | reverse complement strand
ATGCCCAATGAAATCCCAATTCGTTAAGTCTGAAAACGTTTTAAGTATTAGGATTTATGATTTGATTGGTCATTGAACATTGGCCATCATTAAGAATTTAACGTTAATCTCATCTTATCATAAGAAGTGATTTTTGCCAATATTTCTGATAAAATTAAGAGATGTTAGAATATGAAACAAAAGCTATTGTTTTAGCAAAGACCACGGCAGGGGAAACAGATGGCAGGATTGCGCTTTATACCGAAGAGTTGGGGAGGATTGATGTTATCGCTAAAGGATTAAAAAAAATTATTGCTAAATTGTCTCACCATCTGGAACCGTTGAATTTAATTCAGTGTTCTATTGTTTCCGCTAATAATAAACATTTGACCAGCGCTTTAACTATTAATAGTTTTTTGAACATCAGAAAGAATGAAGCAGCTTTGTTTGTGGCTTTGAAAAATGTGGGAATTTTGAATCAAGCGTTTTCTATGCCAGAACCTGATAAAGTTTTGTGGAAAAAATTAAATGGATTTTTGGAAAATTTAGATAGTTTATCTTTAAAGAATGATGTTAATGCAATCAAGGCTTTGGGCATTTATTTTCTTTTTTGTTTGGCTGATATTTTAGGTGTTATGCCCGAAACTATAGAGGAGTTGCCTAATTTTTGTGATTTGAATGCTAATGATGTCGGTATTTTTAGGGAATTAATGCAAAAAAGAAACGGATTCGCTTCTTTGAATTTGGCGGTTTTTTCAAAAATGGATTATAATAGAATAGAACAAGAGATTAAAAAATTAATTATTTATAATATTTAAGGGTAATAAATTTTCAAATTTTAATGATCAATAACCAATCAAATCTAATGCCTAAGGCATTTTGGGGTTTAACGGGTTGGGATTTCATTGGGTATTCTGGTTTGGTCATTCTAATTTTTATAAATTGTGGCTTTAAAAGATATAGAAAAACAATTATATGGAATGTCGGATGATGATCAAGAAAAAGAGGATATTTTTGAGGAGCCGAAAGTAGAACCTAAAAAAACAACGTGGCAGGATATGATGCCACCGGATACTATTGGTAAGAAAGAAATAGAATTTAATATGCCTAAGAAACCGCCAACAAACTTTTTTCAACCCAAAAAGAAACCAATCTTTTTGTATGTTTTAGCTGGTTTTTTGCTTATAGGCTTAGTTGTAGAGGGAGTTATTTTGGCTAACAAATATTTTTCTAAAGATGCTAGCATTGCCTTAGATATTTCTTCGTCTGAAGAAATTCTTTCGGCAGATCCTTTTGATTTGAGGATTGATTATAAAAATAATTCCTCTAATTTGCTTCAAGATGTTACTTTGGTGTTGGAAATGCCAGCGGAAGTAAAATCTTTATCCGATTCAGTGGAGGGGACTTTTATTCGTAAAGATTTGGGTAATTTAGGAACCGGTAGTGATAGTAATGCGACATTTAGATTAATCGCTTTGGGTGATGCCAATAAAGTTTTAAATTTTAAAGCAACTTTGCAATATAATTTGCCTGGTTTTAGCAGTAGATTCGAAAAATCTATTGAAAAAGAAATTAATATTTCCGGTTCAGCTCTTTCTTTTGATGTAGTTTTGCCTCAAGGCATTATTAGTAATGAAGAGTTTATGTTCCAAATTGAATATGCCAATAATACTGAACATGCGCTTTCCGGTGTAAAGTTGCAAGCTTTTTATCCTTTGGGCTTCAATTATATTAAAGCGAGTACTGATCCGGCAGAAGGAAATAATATTTGGTCTTTAGGCGATTTGGCTGCCAGGAGTACTGGAAAATTAATAATCACCGGAAACATTATTGGGCAGACAGGATCTTTTTATGATTTTGGTAGTCAGTTAAGTATGATGCTTAATGGCCAATCCGTTTCTTTAGAAAAGAAAATGGCTGGGCTTACTATTCAAACATCTCCTTTAAAGATGGCGTTATATGTTAATAATGCCATGGATTATGTGGCGCATGTCGGTGAGAGTTTGGAATATCGCTTGGATTATCAAAATAATACCGAAATAGCTCTGGAGGAAGTAATTGTTAAAGCAACTTTAGATAGTGACATGTTTGATTTAACTTCCGTGGAGACTAGCGGATATTTTGATTCTGGCACTAAGCGCGTAATTTTTAATGCTGGGAATACACCGGCCTTAAGATTGATTAATAGAGGCGATAGTGGTTCAGTGGTTTTTAGAGTTAATTTAAAAGATTCTTTTGCAATTAAGAAATTAAATGATAAAAATTTTACTGTAAAAGTGCAGGCACAGTTGGAGTCTCCGAGTGTAGCGCCTAATACTAATTTATTAAAAACAACTGGCATGACTGAAATTATTTCCAAAGTTGCCGGTAAGGCTGATTTATCGGCCTTGGCATATTTCCGTGACGCTAATTCCGGTATTGTTAATAAAGGAACTTTACCTTTAACCGTAGGCAAATCTACTAATTTCACCATTCACTGGAAGGTGATAAATTACTCCGATGATTTGAGTAATGTAGTAATTCGCGCGGTCTTGCCACAAGGTGTTTCTTGGACTGGACAAGTGGCGGGAAATTATGGCGAATCAGCTCCGAAATACAATGAACGAACTGGAGAGGTAATTTGGGAAATTCCTAAATTACCAGCTACGACTGGTATCGCTTTGCCAGCTAGAGAAGCAATTTTCCAAATTGCTGCCACTCCTTCTTTAAATCAAGTAGGAGCAAATATGAAACTTTTGGGTACAACTACTTTTAGCGCTAAAGATGATTTTGTTGGTAGTGATTTGGATATAACAGTTGAAGCAATTACTTCAGAATTGAAAAATGACACGACTGTGAAATATGGAGAGGGAAAGGTGGTGCAATAAAACGATATAGATGTTTTAATCCCGCTCGTCAAAGACGAGCGGGATTTGATTTTGTGTTGTTTTGGCTATATAATTTAAATGCTATGAAAAAAGAAGAAGGAAAGATGGAAAAAATAGTAAGCCTCTGCAAAAGAAGAGGTTTTGTTTATCCTGGTTCTGATATCTATGGTGGATTGGCTAATACTTATGATTACGGCCCATTGGGCGTGGAATTGAAAAATAATATTAAACGCGCTTGGTGGAAATATTTTGTTCAAGATAGAGATGACATGGTAGGTATTGATGGCGGCATCATTTCCAGCGCTAAAGTTTGGGAAGCCTCTGGCCATGTAAAAAACTTTAAAGATCCTTTGGTGGAATGCAAGAAATGTCATCATCGTTTTCGCACGGATAAATTGGCAGACCCTAAAAAATGTCCTGATTGTGGCGGTGAAATGACCGAAGAAAGAAAATTTAGTTTACTTTTTAAAGCTCTGATTGGTCCGGTGGAGGGGGAGCAAGAAACTGCTTATTTGAGAGGTGAAACAGCCCAGAATATTTTTATTAATTTTAAAAATGTTTTGAATTCTAACAATAAAAAGATTCCTTTTGGCATTGGTCAAATGGGTAAGGCTTTTAGAAATGAAATTACTACCGGTAATTTTATTTTCAGGACTTTGGAGTTTGAACAAATGGAAATTGAATATTTTATTTCTCCAGATTCCGATTGGAATAAAATTTTTGAAGATTGGGTAAATTATATTCATGGTTTTGCTGATTTAATAGGTTTGAACAGGCAAAATTTTTATGATGATGAAATCAAAAAAGATGATTTAGCTTTTTATTCTAAACGTACTATTGATATGGAATATAAATTCCCATTTAGCGAAGAAAATGAGGAACTTTGGGCTGTGGCTTATAGAACTGATTATGATTTAACTCAACATCAAAAAGGTTCCGGTCAATCTATGGAATATTTTGATGATGCTACTAAAACAAAGTATATTCCGCATGTAATTGAGCCAACTTTTGGTCTTGATAGAACTTTATTGGCTTTGTTATCTGAGGCTTATTGTGAAGAAGGGGAAAGTGATGATAAAAGAATTGTTTTGAAATTAAAACCAAATATGGCGCCTTATAAAATTGCTGTGGCTCCGCTTTTGGGTAATAAAGAAAAGTTAGCGGAAAAAGCGCGTGAAATTTATGGCGGTTTAAAGAAAAAATGGAATTGCGTGTGGGATGATAGAGGAAACATCGGCAAGCGCTATCGTTCTCAAGACGAGATCGGCACTCCATATTTTATCGTTGTTGATTTTGAGAGCTTGGAAGATGGCGCAGTGACTGTTCGTGATCGTGACACCACCAAGCAAGAAAGAATCAAGATTGATGATTTGGAGAAATATTTTGAGGAAAAATTAAATTAATATTATGAGAACTTTAATTAAAGACATTGTAAATAAGAAAGGAGAAGAAGTGATTTTAAAAGGTTGGGTGGATACAAGACGCGATCATGGTAAATTAATTTTTATTGATTTGCGAGATAGAACTGGAATTTGTCAGGTGGTTTTTTTGCCGAGCAATGCCGATGTCTATGCCAAAGCTAAAGACTTAAGAGGAGAGTGGGTAATTGAATTAAAGGGAAAAGTAAACGAACGACCTAAAGGAATGATCAATGATAAGATCATTACCGGTACTGTAGAAATAGAAGCTTTAGGTTTGGAAATCTTGAATCAAGCGAAAACTTTGCCTATTGCTATTGATAAAGACGGGACGGAAATTGGAGAAGATAGCCGTTTGAAATATCGCTATGTTGATTTGCGTCGTCAAAGATTGCAAAAAAATATTAGAAAACGTCATCAGGTTAATCAGTTTATCAGAAACTTTATGACGGAAAATGATTTTGTGGAAATTGATACGCCGGTTTTGACCAAATCTACTCCAGAGGGGGCTCGTGATTATGTAGTACCGTCACGTTTACACAGGGGAACTTTTTATGCTTTGCCTCAATCGCCACAGCAATATAAACAATTGTTGATGGTAGCTGGCTTTGAAAGATATTTTCAATTAGCTAGATGTTTTAGAGATGAAGATACTAGAGGAGATCGTCAGCCTGAATTTACTCAATTTGATGTGGAAATGAGTTTTGTCAAAAGAGAAGATGTGATGGAGTTGAATGAAAAGCTTTTAATAGAAGTTATTACTAAGCTTTATCCGGAAAAAAAGATTCAAGAAGTGCCTTTCCCACGCATTTCTTATAAAGAATCTATGGAAAAATATGGTACTGATAGACCAGATTTGCGCAAGGATAAAAATGATCCGAATTTGTTGGCTTTTTGTTGGGTGATTGATTTTCCATTTTTTGAAAAGACTGAGGATGGCGGATGGACATTTACGCATAATCCCTTTTCTGCTCCTAAACCAGAATTTATGGATGATTTATTAAACCAACGCAACATCGGAGATATTATTACCACTCAATATGATATTGCTTTAAATGGTTGGGAAATCGGTGGGGGAAGTATTCGTAATCATCAGCCGGAAGCTTTGGAATCAGTATTTTCCATTATGGGCTTCACTAAAGAGAGAACTTATAAGAATTTCGGTCATATGCTAGAAGCATTTTCTTATGGCACACCGCCACACGGTGGTATTGCCTGGGGATTGGATCGTTTTATGATGATTTTGGAAAATGAGCCGAATATTAGAGAGGTAATTACCTTTCCTAAAACCGGCGATGGCCGAGATTTGATGATGGACGCGCCATCAGAAATTGAAGATAAGCAATTAAAAGAATTGCACATCAAAAACACCTAAAAGTGGCATTTTTGCCGGGTTATTGCGGTTGGGGTTGCTTTTTAGCTGTTTTTATGCTAATATAGAAAAACTATGATTAAATCTAACACTATTACATTGGAAGCGTCTTTGAAAGACGAAAAATTAGCTATTAATGCCTTAAGACAACAGGGGTTTATTCCTGCTGTACTTTATGGTCATAAGATTGAAACTATTGGCTTGATGGTACCGGAAAAAGAATTTGATAAGCTTTATAAAAAGATCGGAGAGAATACCTTGATTGAATTGGTGTGGGAATCAGGCGCTAAGAAAGAAAAGCGCCCAGTTTTGATTCATGAAGTTCAACATGATTATTTGAAAGGTAAGACTATGCACATTGATTTCTATCAGGTGCGTTTGGATGAAAAGATTAAGACACACATTCCTTTGCAATTTGTTGGAGAATCTTTTGCCGTTAAGAATTTATCCGGTATTTTAGTAAAATCTTTGCAAGAAATTGAAGTAGAAGCTTTGCCTCAGGAATTACCACACGCTTTGGAAGTAGATTTGAGTAAATTAGAAAATTTTGAAGCTAATATTATGGCTAAGGACTTAGCTATCCCTGCTGGGGTTAAAATAGTTATTGCTCCTGAAACCGTAATCGCTTCTGTCATCCCTCCTCGTTCCGAAGAGGAATTAGAAGCCACCAAACAAGAGGTGGTTGAGAAATTGGATGAAATAAAGGTGGAGACTGAAGAAAAGAAGGCTGAAAGAGAAGCGGAAAAAGCCGCCACCAAAGAGAACGCTTAACAACTTTTTAAATGAGTAAAAACTCGGAAAAACCAAAAATTTTGTCTGATGTCAGAAAAACTGGTTCCCCGTCTATTTTTAGAAAAATTAGCGACCCATTGGGTCGGCCAAATATTGTTTTAAGAGAAATACCTCCTAAGTTGAGGGTATTTATTATTGCCGCGATGACCTTAGCGGTTTTTATGGCTTGCTCAGGATTTCGTATCTCTACTTTAGCGCCGACAGCTTTTTCTCAAAGCAATGAAGAAGAAAGAAGAAACTTGGAATCAGAATTGGAAAAATTGGAAAGCGAAATTGATAATTATGAAAAAGGCATCATGAAGTTGCAGTTACAAAGAAAAACTTTGGATCAGAATCTTAAGCTCTTAGATGCTCAAATCAATAAAATAAATTTACAAATTAAGGCAACCGATATTCAATTGCGAAAATTGGATGCTAAAATTGTTTCATTACAAAAAAATATTGTTTATACCGGTAATGACATTGATAGAATAAAAATACTTTTGGCCAGTTCTTTGCGCCAGATTTATTCTGATGATAGCGAGTCTATTATAGAAATGGTATTAAAGAATGAGAAGCTTTCTGATTTGTTTAACAATATGAATGCTTTAAGCACAGTGCAGGAAGAAGTTAGAAAAAATTTGGATGAATTGGTGGAATCAAAAACTAATTTAATTGTACAAAAGGACACTATTTCTTTGGAGCGTCAGGATGTTTTAAATCTTAAGAGCATTCAAAGTCAGCAAAAAACAGAGTTAGATCAGAAAAGAAAAGAGAAGAATGATTTGGTAAAAGCCACTAAGGGACAAGAAAGCAAATATCAAGATTTATTAACAAAAACTAAGCAAACAGCCGCTCAGATTAGAAATCGTATCTTTACACTTTTGGGAGGAGGTGAATTAACCTTTGGTGATGCTTATAAATTGGCGCAATCGGTTTCAGGGCAGACTGGCGTAAGAGCAGCTTTAATCTTGGCAGTTTTAAGCAGGGAATCTAATTTTGGACAAAATGTAGGCCGATGTAATTATCAGACAGCCATGCACCCAACTCGTGATATCCCGAAGTTCTTAGAAATAATGAAAGAATTGAATATTGATCCTAATAGCGTCAATGTTTCTTGCGCTAATAAAGATGGCGCTTATGGTGGAGCCATGGGTCCGGCGCAATTTATTCCGTCTACCTGGGAAATGTATAAAAATAAAATTGCAAAAGTAACTGGCAATAATCCTCCTTCTCCATGGAGAAATATAGATGCTTTTGCCGCCACCGCTCTTTATTTGAAAGATATGGGCGCGGCTAATCAAAGCTATGCATCAGAAAGAAAGGCAGCTGCTATGTATTATGCTGGTTCTCGCTGGAGAAGTTATCTTTACAGTTATGGTCAGTGGGTAGTAGAAAAAGCTCAGAAGTTTGAAGAAGATATCAAATATTTAGAGAGTTAAAAAATACCGCATTCATCAATTGATGAATGCGGTATTTAAATGCTCACTTGTAAAATCATGCTAAATGGTTTATTATATTTATATAAAATATTATGTCGTTTAATTAGAAAATACTATGGGAGGTACACCTACGAAGCATAAAACACACGGCGCAGTAGCCAGAAGAAGATCACATCACGCTAAAAAAGCATTAAATTTGATTGCTTGCTCTAAATGTGGTTCCGCTACTAAGCCTCATCAGTATTGTCCGAATTGTGGATTCTACAAGGGCAAAGAGATTGTTGATGTTTTAGCTAAATTATCTAAAAAAGAAAAAAAGAGCCGAGAGAAAGAAATTAAAAAATAGAATGTGGAGCGTAGAAAATAGAGGGTAAAATTACGCTCTACTTTCTATATTCAACTTTCAAAAAAATTATGGCAACTCGTCATCTTTGTCGTTCAATACTTTTACAATCACTCTATGAGTGGGATTTTTATAAAAGCAAAGAAAATAAAGAATTAGATTTAGTTGCTTTGATTGATCGCAATATGAAGGCGGTTTCAGAAATGATTGATGAGCCGGACTTTATTTTTCGTATTGCTAAAAATTTAGCGGATCATTTGCCGGAGATTGATGACTTTATTAAAAAAGCCGCTCCGACTTGGCCGTTAGATCAAATTAATATCGTCGATAGAAATATTTTGAGAATTGGACTTTCGGAACTTGTTTTCGGAAATCACGAAGAAGTTCCACCTAAGGTAGCTATCAATGAAGCCATTGAATTAGCGAAGACTTTTGGTGGTGATTCTTCCGGAAAATTTATCAATGGAGTTTTGGGAACAGTTTTTAGAGAATTAGAAAAAACTTCAAAAACTGAGAAAGAAGGAACTGAACCTACAGACTCTAAAGATGTTGAGAAAAAATTCGAAGTGGAAGAAAGTTCTGCAGATTTACTTTAATGTCAGTGAATTTTTCTAAATTAGAAGAAATTATAGAAGTGAAATTTGATGACGCTAGTCTTTTACAACAGGCCTTTACTCATAGGTCTTATTTGAATGAGGACACAAAATGGCGTAAGGGTCATAATGAGCGTTTGGAATTTTTAGGAGATGCTGTTTTAGAGTTAGTGGTGAGTGATTATTTATTTGCGGCTTATCCGGAAGAGCCAGAGGGATTTATGACAAATTTGCGCGCAGCTTTGGTTAATGCCGATACTCTTTCTGGTGTGGCGCGAGATTTGAATTTTAATGATTTTATTTTATTGTCTAAAGGAGAATCAAAAGATTTAGGCAGGGGCAGAAATTATATTTTAGCTAATGCCTTTGAGGCTTTAATTGGCGCTATCTATTTAGATCAAAAATATAATAAAGCTAAGAAATTTATTGAAAAATTTTTGATTGAGAGCCAATTGGAAAGAATTATTGCCGATAAAAGCTTTAAAGATCCTAAAAGTTCATTTCAAGAAAAAGCGCAAGCTACAATTGGCATTACTCCAATCTATAAATTATTGGAAGAATGGGGGCCGGATCATGACAAACATTTTAGAATGGGTCTCTTTTTGGGAGAGGAAAAAATAGCGGAAGGAGAGGGGCACTCTAAACAAGAAGCGGAATTAATCGCGGCAAAAAATGGTTTAGAGGCAAAACAGTGGTAATTTTTTTATTTTTTTATGAAGCTTAAATCATTAGAAATTTTAGGTTTTAAATCGTTTGCTAATAAAACGATTTTTTCTTTCCCTGCTAATGTGACGGCCGTTGTTGGCCCCAATGGCAGTGGTAAATCTAATGTGGTTGATGCTATTCGTTGGGTTTTGGGTGAGCGTGATTTGAAAGGATTGCGTGTGGCTCGTTCTGAAGAAATTATTTTTGGTGGCACACCTAATAAACCAAGAATGTCTTTGGCTCAGGTTTCTATTACTTTGGATAATTCTGATAACAGTTTGCCTATTGATTTTAAAGAGGTGGTAATTGCTCGCAGAATTAATCGTGATGGAGAAACTGATTATTTAATTAATCAAAGCAGTGTTCGCTTGAAAGATATTGTAGAGTTATTGGCTAAGGCGAAAATCGGAAGTCAGGGGATGACTATTGTAAATCAGGGATCAGCCGATAGTATTTTAAAAGCTTCGGCTAAAGAAAGGAGATTGATGATTGAAGAGAGTTTGGGCTTGAGAGAATTTCAATTGAAAAAAGAAGAAGCTAAACGTCGTTTAGTTTCTACGGAAGAAAATTTATCTAAAACTAGATCTTTATTGGAAGAGCTATTGCCTCATTTGCGTTCTTTGCGTAGACAAGTAGGCAGGTGGGAGAAGCGTGAAGAAATCGTTAGTAATTTAGGAGGGTTGGAAAAAATATTTTTTGGCGGTCAATTCAAGGAAATTTATCTTGGCAAAAATGAAAATGAGGAAAAAGTAAAAAGTTTCCGAGTGGCTTTAGAAAAAGAAGAAAAGATTTTAGTGGAGTTGGAAAAGCAGTTTGAAGATTTAAATAAAAAGCGACCTGATTTTTCTCAAGAATTTAAAAATATTA
The DNA here is from genome assembly GCA_964603535.1 of uncultured Candidatus Saccharibacteria bacterium. Lineage (GTDB taxonomy): Bacteria > Patescibacteriota > Minisyncoccia > UBA6257 > JAAZHW01 > DAONDV01. The sequence goes on along the minus strand of CAZRVJ010000009.1, from coordinate 2,427 downwards.
GAAATGATATTGAAAAATTAGAACAGGAAAAAGGCGTGATTTTGAGAGAGTTGGGGAATATTGAAGGACAATTACAAGGTATTAAACGTTTAGCTTCTCAAAGAGCGTCATTTAAGCCTAATTTTCAAGAGATTGATTCTACCTTACGTTCTACTCGCGAGCTGTTGAGTAAAATTTTGGACTTGAATGATTTGGATACTTTGCGCAAAGAATTGCAGCAAATTATTATAAAAATTGATTCTGTTTTTGAAAAAGAAAAAGAAGATAATAGCGCTAATGAAGAAGTTGTTAGTTTGGAAAAAACTCGCGAAGAGGTGTCTCAAAAAATAAAATCCTTTGATGAAAAAATTCGCGTTTTTAATAACCAATTGGATGAATTGCGCAAAAAAGATGAACAGACGGGGGCCGATTCTCATGATATTTTGATGAAGACGCAAAAACAGCGTTCTTATATCAATTCTCTTAGTCAGCAAATGAATGAAATGACATTGGTTAAAGAAAGGATGGAAATGAAAGAAGCTGATTTGTTATTAAAATTAAAAGAATCTGGTTTGGATGCGAATGATTTTGCTTTGGAAAAGGTTAAGGGGCTGGATGTAGTTGAGTCTATGAGAGAACAAGATTTTGGTGGTACTTTCAATGATTTGGAAATGAAAATCATGCGAATGCGTCATGATTTGTCGGCTATTGGAGAGGTAGATGAATTATTAATCAAAGAAGCAAAAGAAACGGAAGATCGTTATCAATTTTTATCAAAAGAGTTAAATGATTTAGAAAAAGCTAAAATTGATTTGGAAACAATTGTTGATGAGTTAACGGAAAAAATTGATAATGAATTTTCAGCTTCATTGAAAGTAATTAATGATGAATTTAATAAGTATTTCAGAATTATGTTTGGTGGCGGCAAGGCTCGTTTAGCTATTACCAAGGTTCCGAAAAGAACAAAGAAGGCAGACGCGGAAGCGAAACAAGAAACCGTGGCAACGGTTGATGGTGGTGAGGTTGAAGCTTCTACTGATAATGCGGAAGATAATAAAGAGTTTGAGCCTGGTATAGAATTCCATTTGGAGTTGCCTAAGAAAAAAATAAATAGCTTGGAAGTATTGTCCGGAGGCGAAAGGTCTTTGATTTCTATTAGTGCTTTATTTGCGATTGTTTCGGCTATGCATCCGCCCTTTGTAGTCTTGGACGAGGTGGACGCGGCTTTGGACGAAACTAATGCCAGAAGATTTTCTAAGATTCTTGGTGAATTGGTGGCTAAAACTCAGTTCGTAGTGATTACTCATAATCGTTCCACTATGGAATCAGCGCAGATTATGTACGGAATAAGCATGGCCGAAGAGGGTATTTCAAGGGCGATTTCCGTTAAATTGGAAGAATTTTAAGAAGAAACCAGAGTTAAATTTATAAAAATACGGGGTTGACTTTGGTTAATAAATCCGTATAATCAATTTATATGTTAATTATTAGATTAAAGCCGATTGGCAAAAAGAAACAAATCAGTTTTCGCGTTGTTGTAGGAGAAAGACGTTCTAAATTAGATGGACGTATTGTTGAAGATCTCGGATTTTATAATCCTCATAGCGATAAATTTGGTTTGAAGGATGATCGTATCAAATATTGGATGTCTACCGGAGCTAGTGTTTCTGATACTGTTCACAACATCTTGGTAAAAGGTGGCGTAATTGATGCGCCAAAGAGAAAGGTGAAAATGAGAAAATCCAAGAAAGCAGAAGCAGAAGCAGGGGCTGAGGCTAAGCCTGAGGCAACTCCAGCAGCTTAATTATTTTAAGTTTATGACTGATAAAAAATCTTTATTTGTATTAGCTTTTAAAGATTTTAAAGATGAAGAATATTTTGAACCTAAAGAACTTTTAGAAAAAGCTGGATTTAAGATTTTTAATGCTAGTAATGAAAAGGGAACTGCTCAAGGAGTGGAAGGAGGAGAAGTAAATATAGATTTTGTTATTAATAACGTTAAAGTTTCTGACTTTGACGTTATTATTTTTATTGGTGGGCCTGGAGCTGGCCAGAATATTGATAATAAGGATTTTCAGCGTTTAGCCATTGAAGCAATAAAAGAAAATAAAATTTTAGCGGCAATTTGTATCGCTCCAGCTATTTTGGCTAAAGCTGGTGTTTTGAAAAATAAAAAAGCGACCGTGTGGTCCAACTCTTTTGATAAATCCGCTATCTCTATTTTACAGGAATCAGGCGCCGAATATGTAAATAAGCCGGTGGTGATGGATGGGAAGATTATTACTGCTAATGGCCCGCAGGCAGCAGTAGAATTCGCGAATAAAATTATAGAAGTTTTTAATTAGCGAAATTTAATTATATTTTTTGATATTTTTTTATCTACATCATCTATATCAAAAAAATCAATCATACGGATAACTTACGATCGTAAGTTATCCGTATGATTTA
>CAZRVJ010000008.1:2351-12902 GCA_964603535.1 uncultured Candidatus Saccharibacteria bacterium | reverse complement strand
GTATTGGTAGGAATGAAAAAATAACGTTATTAAAAAAATATGGAACAAATAATACAAAAATTTAAAGATGAAGTAGGAAAGGCGTTGGAGTTTTTTAAAACTGAATTAGCCGGAATTCGTTCTAATCGTCCTCATCCGGGATTATTGGAGAGCGTGAAAGTAGAATATTATGGTTCTACTATGCCCTTGAAACAAATGGCTAATGTGCAAGTGAGCCCACCTAATTGCTTGATTGTTCAAGCTTGGGATAAAGCTGCTTTGCCAGCCTTAGAAAAGGCTATTCAGGCTGCTAATTTAGGGGTTTCTACTTCTAATGAAGGCTCTCAAATCCGAGTTGTTTTGCCTTCTTTATCTAAGGAGCGCAGAGAGGAAATTTCCGCTTTAGTTAAAAGAAAAGCTGAAGAATCGCGTGTTAATCTTAGGCATTTGCGCGATGATGTAATGAAAGAAGTGCAAAAGATGTTTGACGATAAAAAAATAGGGGAAGATGACAAATTCAGAAGAAAAGAAGAAATTCAAAAATTGATTGAGAGTTTTAGCAAGCAAATAGACGAACAAGTTAAGAAAAAAGAAGAAGAGTTAAATCAATAATTTAATACAATGTCTTTATTAATTTTTATTATCGTTTTAATTTTAGTTTTATCTATCCATGAATTGGGCCATTTCATTTTGGCTAAAATTTTTGGTGTGCGAGTAGATGAGTTTGGTATTGGTTATCCTCCGCGTATTTGGGGTAAAAAAATTAAAAATACCATTTATTCTATCAATTGGCTTCCCTTTGGAGCTTTTGTGAAAATTCTTGGAGAGGATGGTGATAGCAAGGATAACCCCGACAGTTTTGCAAACCAAAAACCTTGGAAAAGATTCTTAGTTTTATCCGGTGGTATTATTGTTAACTTGCTTTGCGGAATGTTGTTATTGGGAGTTGGCTATGCTGTTGGTTTACCAGTCTTAATTAATGAGGATGAAGTGGGGCAGGTTGAAAATCCTGGTTTGTCTATTTTGAGCATTTCTAATGATTCTCCAGCGGAAGCATCTGGTTTAAAGGCTGGAGATATTATTTTGTCAGTTAAAGTTGGAGAAGAGAGTATAAAAGATTTAAATCCAACGATTTTTTCCGAATTTATTAAAAGTCATTTAGGTAAAGAAATTAATTTATCCGTGAAAACTGCGGATGGAATAATGGAAAAAGTTGCTGTGGCGCGTGAAAACCCGCCGGAGGGAGAGGGGGCTTTAGGCGTTTCTATTGGACAGATAGGATTTGTAAAATATGGATTTTTCAAAAGCATGTGGCTCGGCATTAAGAATGGCTTCCGTGTTTTCATTAATACATTTATTACCGCTTATTATTTGATTAAGGGTTTATTGGGCATTGGACCTTCTATTGGAGAATTGGTTGGCCCCATCGGCATCGCTTCTTTAGGTAGTCAATCTGTTAAATTGGGCCTTGGTTATTTATTACAATTTTTAGCTAGCATCTCTATTAATTTAGCAGCAGTTAACGCTATTCCTTTGCCGGCGTTAGATGGTGGTAGAATTTTATTTGTTTTGATTGAAAAAATAAAAGGCAAACCGGTAAAAGCGCAAACTGAAAATATAGTCCATACCACCGGTTTTGCTTTGCTCATCGTTTTATCCATTTATATTGCCGTTAAAGATGTTATTAGATTGTTTTAATTATTTGTATTGACACAGTTAGAATAAAAGCCTAAGATATTAATGTTGTTTTATACAATAAATTTATGGAAAAAATAAATAATATTAATTTAGAGCCGGAAGAAGATAAAAATATTTTGAAAAAAACAACTGAAAGCATAGAAAGAGCTGCTGGGAAAGTCAGCGAATCTTTTGACCATTCAAAATTAAAGATAAAAACTATTGATAAGATAAAAGCCGTCTGGAATGGCGATTGGTTGAATTATCATGATAGGAAGTCCGCTAAGGCAATGGTTAAAAGGGAATCGGCCGAAGAGAAAATTAAAATCTTAACGGAAAGAAACAAGGCAGACCAAGAACACTTTGAAGAACTTAAAAAGCGATCTTATGGTACCCAAGATATACTTTTATCTAAAGTTGAAGAGGAATTTTTAAAATCTAGGCAGAAAAATATAAAAAAGATTGAGCGAGCAAAAAATAAGAAAGATAAGGCTGAGACTCGCGTTAGATATTATGAAAACAAGAAGATTGTTTATGAAAATAGAGTAAAGAATATCGTTGGTAGAGTTACAGAGAAGGTTGATAAAAGATTAAATCCACACGAAAAAAAGCTGGCTAAAATTGGGAGCCAAATGGAAGTGTTAAATGAAGAGATTAAGGTTTTTGAATCAGATAAAATAGAGTTATTAAAATATGCCGATGATTTGAAGGCTAAATTAGAGACGGCTATTTTTAAAGAGGAAAAGAAGGGTCTTAAAAAAACAATAAGTAAAATAGAGGCGGAAATTAGAAGATCCGAAAAACTTAAACAAGAACGTTTGAGTGAAAAATCTAAATTAGAAAATAAATTTGCTAAAGTAAATAAGAAGGCAGATAAATGGAAAGATATTCGCAATGAATTTAGCCGTTTTACTAATAGAGGAATAGGCCATAGAAATATAGAAAAGAATATTGAAAATCCTAATTTAGAGAATGTAAAAATTAAGAATAATGAGACTCTAGATAAAGAGGGCACTGGCGTAGAAAAATCAAAGGAAGATATGGCGGAGAGTGCCCGTAGTTTTATAGAAGATGTAGATAAGGGTGGAATCCCTATAATGGTTACGAAACAATTAAGAACAGTGTTGGGCGCCTATGGTTTTGATGAGGCAGAAATAGATTCGGGGACTCCTAAAGATTTAATTGCCGAGTTAAAGCTTCGGGTAGAAAAAGAGGATAAAGACAAAGAGAAACTTGTTATGTCTCTTGGCGACTATATTAATTACTGGAACAAGCGTTATGGTAGCCGCTTTAAGATAGAATCAAAAGACCTTCCTGCGGATATCTTGAAGAAAGAAACTAGTATTCTTGCTTTGGAGGAACAGATAAGAACTCAATATGAAATTATGAAAAAGAAAAAAAATATCACTAATTCTTTTTCTGAGAGGGAATTAGAGAAAAATTTAAAAAGTTTGAGATTTTTATTAAAAAAATAAAATATGGATCAAGATAATAATCAAAAAATTAATCAGGAAGATGATTTGGCCAAAGAAGCTGAAGATTTATTGGCTAAGATTAAAAAGACCAATGATGATTTTGAAAAAAAATCAAAAATTTTGGTTGAGGGCATAGAAAAAGATTTGGATGAGGTAGAAAAAGAATCTGAAGAAATGGATAGGGAATTAGAAGGTGTATTAAGTGAGGCGGATAAAGAAATTGATGAAGCAAATGAGGAATTTACGCAGGATGCTTATGAAAATGAAGAAGATGATGAGGAAGATGATATTGATTAGTATTAATTTTTAAAATTTTAATAAAAAGACGAGGAATTAACCTCGTCTTTTTATTTTATCATTTTTATCAATTCTTCTTCGTTTAATATTTTTATATTGAGTTCTTTTGCTTTGTCATATTTGGACCCCGGCTCAGAGCCTACGATGACATAATCAGTTTCTTTAGAGACATCCGAAGATATTTTCCCGCCTAAATCGCGGATTTTTTCTTTTGCTTCGTCTCTAGACATTGTTTCTAGACTACCGGTTAAAACAAATGTTAGATTAGCTAGCTTTTTGTTGCTGGAGTTTTTTTCTACGGTCTTAAAAACAATTCCATTGCTTTCCAATTCATTGATAAATTTCTTATTTTTTTCTCCTTGGAACCAATGATAAATACTTTCTGCCACTTTCGGACCGATGTCGGGGATTTCTTGCAAATCTTCAGCGGAGACTTTCTCCATTATTGATAAAAGCTCTGTTGGTTTATTTATTATTTTCTTGGCAGAAATGAATTTTTCTAGAGCAATTGCGGTTTCTTCTCCTACGTGGATTATCCCTAAAGAGTAAATGAAGCGGTGTAATTCAATGGATTTTTTACTATTAATGGATTTAATAATATTGGAGGCTGATTTCTCTCCGAATCTCTCCAAAACTGAGAGGTCTCCTTCTTTCAAAATAAATAAATCGGAAGCATCATGGATTAAATTTTCTTCTAATAGGCGATCAATTATTTTTGGTCCTACCCCTTTAATGTCAAAAGCCGGTTTGGAAACGAAATGATAAAGATTCTCTTTAGAGCGAGCAAAACAATTTTTATTAAGACAGCGATAAATAACGCCACCTTCATCTTTCTTAATAGGGGAATCACACATAGGGCATTGATTGGGCATTTTAAATTCTTTTTCTTTTCCTGTGCGTAAATTTTTAAAAACTTCATTCACTTGTGGGATAACATCGCCAGCTCTGCTCACCGAAACGGTATCTCCGATTTGTACACCTAATCTTTGAATTTCATCATAATTATGAAGAGTGGCGCGAGAAACTGTAATGCCTCCAATACCCACTGGTTCCATAATAGCTACGGGAGTTAAGGCCCCGGTTCTGCCGATTTGTATTTGGATATCCAATACTTTGGTAGTAGCTTCACGAGCGGAAAATTTGTAGGCAATAGCAGCGCGCGGAGCTTTGCCTCTTATGCCAGCTTTTTTAAAATCGGATTCGGAGTTGAGAATCACTACAATCCCGTCTATTTCATAGGCTAATTTTTCGCGTATTTTTTGAGTCTTTTGGTGAAAATTAAAAATCCCAGTCATATCTTTTACTGGTTCATTGTGGGAATTAATTCTGAATCCCAATGATTTTAAAATTGTGTGTTCTTGTTCGTGAGTTATTTGTCCGAAATCAGTAACTAAGGAATAAGCAAAGAAATCTAAGTTTCTAGCGGCGGTAATTTTAGGGTCTAATTGGCGTATTGAGCCAGCTGCTACATTTCTGGGATTAGCGTATGCTTTGCCACCAATTTTTTCTTGTTCCTTATTAAGCCTTTCAAAATCTTTTTTATTCAAAAATACTTCTCCCCTGACTATGATGGTTTTGGGAAAGTTTTTTTCTAATTTTTCGGCCATCGCCGTTAATCCGGAATTTTTTAAATTTTTTATAATATGGTCTTTTTCTAACAAGCGCAGAGGTACAGCCTGTACGGTTTTGAGGTTCTGTGTCACATCTTCTCCAACTTTTCCATCACCACGAGTTGACCCTGTTTTGAAGCTCCCGTTTTCATATTCTAATTCAATAGCTAAGCCGTCTATTTTTAATTCACAGTAATATTTAAAATCTGTTTTTTCTAAATCATTGTTTAAGAAGTCGGAATATCTTTTTTCCCATTCATGCATTTCTTGTTCTGAAAAGGCATCGTTAAAAGAAACCATCGGAATTGGATGATTTACTTTTTTGAATTCTTTGAGCGGCTCTCCGCCTACGCGTTGAGTGGGGGAGTCGGGCGTGATTAAATCTGGGAATTTATATTCTAATTCTTCCAGTTCGTTTTTTAGTGAATCAAAAATAGCGTCGGAAAGATCCGGCTTATCTAAAACATGATAAAGATAACGATGATAATTTATTTCTTTTTTTAGTTTTTCAATTCTTTCTTGTGCTTCTTTTCTATCCATATGATTTATGCTCGGTTTTTAGTAGCTTACTTCTATCGCGCGATTAACTTTCCCGGCTGTGCCAGTGCAACGAATGCAATTGCTGCAATCGGATGAACAATCATAGCTAGTGCCATTTTCCATTTCCGGCGCTAAGGTGCTGCCTTGGTTTGTCATAAAAAGTCTCCATTCTGCTCCTGATTCCGCGGCGTAAATGGCCTTCGTTGATTGATTAGTATTAACCATAGAACGCAGTTCATAAAGAACCATTCCCCCTATGGCTATAGCTAACACGAAAGTACTCATCATAATCAAAACTGTGATGAGTAATACCTGGCCATTTTGTTTATTTTTGAAATTGGTTTGCATAAATTTTAGATTGTACCGGTTTCCAAATTTCTCGGACTGATTGTAGTCTGTAAATTATTAATTACTTCTTGACTGCTAAATTTGCTGGATATCTTCATTTTTATAGTTATCTTGATTTGTTGATTGTCGTATCTTTTTTCTCCGGCCAAATTAAAAGATAATTTTTTGACTCTGACACCTTGCGCGGTCATCGGCTCAAATTCTCCTCCGGATACTGAGCGTTCTAATGTTTCATTATTTAATCTATAAACTATGGCTTCGTTGCGATAGCTTAAAAAACTAAGCTGATCTTCTAGGGGAGCAAAGAAAGAAGTGCCCATTCTGATATCTCTGGCCATCATTTCTAAAGCATACGCGAGGTTGTCGTTGGCATTAAGCGTGGCAATGGTTTGTCGCTGACTTTTTAATCCTGTTAAAAAAGCGGCTGAAGTTGCAGCCATAATAGTAGTAAAAAGACCAATGGAAATTAAAACTTCCGGCATGGTAAAACCTTTATTTTGTTTCAAATTGATTTGAAAATTTTTCTTTTTGTTCTTTATCATAACCAATTGAACAAATGATCTTCTACGACTGTTTCAAAATTCTTTCCGCCTTTGGCTGACCAGGTGACAATTGATTTTACCATTAACTCATTGCTATTTATTGCTTTTAATTCTATTCTTCTGTCATAAAAAGTTGGATTGCCGGTAGTGTAGTTGTAGCCATCTATTTCGTCAAAAAGTAGTGGCTGTTTTATCCTTTTTTCTCCATATTCAATTAATTCTGTATCAAGATAGTCAACTTGATATGTCCCATCTTGTAATCCAGTGAGCCAATTTTTTTGTTGTGTCCAATTGTTGTCTCTGATGTTTCTTACTAATTCAATTCCTTCTTGAGCTAAATTAGCAGCAGCTAATTCATTAAAAGCCGTGCTAGAGAATCCCATGCTGCGATTAACCAAAACCATTAATCCTGTGATTCCGGAAACGATTAAAGCAATCGCAATCATTGATTCAATTAATGTAAACCCAGAATTTTGTTTTATTTCTTTATATTTCATATCCCTTTTTTATATTGATTAGAATGTAGAAACTTGTCCGGCCTTGCTCATTCTAATTTCAATTTTTGCTCCACTCGTGGCTTTTATTGTTATAGAAGCCTCACTTATTTCTGATGGATTAAAATATGTAACCGGATCAGGGGGGAGATAGAAGACGCTTTCAATATTTTTTTTATCAATAGAAATGGATGAATTTAATTCAATTGTTTCCACATCAGCCGATCCATCGGCTGGTCTTATATGTTCGGAGCTCTTGCAATTGGTCGTAGACAAATCGGCATAAATGACATAGCGATTAGGTTCTGAGACATCATCAAAATAAACTCCGTAACCGCAAGGATGAATAATATTTCCTTCAGTATCGGTAAAAGTAGCGGTAGTAACTGCTAGATTTTTAGCTCGGTTAACATCGGTTACTATTTTAGCTCCTTGTCTAAGTAAAACAGAGGCATTTTCTCCGCTTTTGGAATAGGTAATTAAAATTCCACTTAAAAGTGTGAGTACTCCAATGGTAACGAGCATTTCAATAATTGTAAAACCAGAGTTTTTTTTCTTCTCCATAGCTATATTTTAACTTATTTTTATTCAATAAAAAAGGCTTTATCCACACAAACGATTGTTTGCTTTATTCGCCGGGTGTATAATAGGGAAGTAGAACTTCTTATTTGAAGTTTGCGCATTTAAATAATAATAAAGTCGCGTTAATTTTTAAAAAACTATGGATCAATTTACTCCAAACCAGCAAATGCCGGTAGCTCCGAAGAAATCCAAAATGGGTTTGATTATCGCCGCTATCGTAGTAGTTGTTGTCGTTGTTGTTTTATTGTTTGTGTTTAAAGTTATATAACACTAACAAATATATTTAGTTATGGCTGAAATTATTATTGAAAATCCAAAAAAATCAAAAAAATGGCTTTGGATATTATTGGTTATTGTGGCAATTATTGTTGCTGCTGGCGTTTTCTATTATTTTTGGAAAATAGCCGGTAATGGTTCTGATGTAATTACTGATGGTGGTAATTCAGAGGTTGTTATAGGTGGGGGATTGCCAGAAGGATTCCCAAGTGGCTTGCCAATTATGGCGGGAACTATTTTGCAATCACAAGAGACAAAATATGAGAGTGGGATCGTACAGGCGATTTCTTATTCTTCCACTGAATCATTAATTAAAATATATAATGATTATTCCTCTTATGCTTCTAGCAATGGTTGGCTAATTGTTAATAAGCAGGAAAATGATAATAATTATTTTATTTATGCTACTAAAGATTCTGCATCTTTAAACATAAGCATTTCTCAGGAATTGCCAGAACAATCTTTTGTTATCGTTGCCTATACTAAAAATCAATAAATTGTGTATTAAAAAATCATCCGCTAGAAGCGGGTGATTTTTTGTTTGCCATTTGACAAATTATACTTTTCAGCTTAAGCTATTTTTAGCATCTAATTTTACAAAAATCAATAAAGGAGGCCAAGGTGGGCATTCTCTCAATTTTGTTTCTTATTGTAAGGGTTATTCTGGTGGTTGCGGTCTGGAGATGCGGGTGGAAATGGAAGGTGTTCATACCCGTATCTGTGTATGTTTTTGTTTGTTTTTTAGCAGCTTTTTTTAGTTGCATTTTTGGCATTAGTAGAGGATTTGCAGTTTTCCTTGAAATTCTTTTTGGTCTTATATTTATTTTTGTTTTGTTGGTTATGTATTTTAAAAAACCATAAGTATTTATTAAATAAAGTTTAATTTAAAACCGCTTTAATGCATTTTGCATTAAAGCGGTTTTTTTCTACATCTTTTTTATTCTTTGACCATCCGGTTTGTCTTCTACTATATATCCTTGTTCTTTGATCTTGTCGCGTAATTCATCGGATAATTTCCAATCCTTGTTTTTTCTGGCTTGTTCACGTTCTTTCATGAGTGTTTCTATTTGTTCGGGTATTTCTATTTTTTCTCCTTCATTTAATTTTAATCCAAGAATTTCATCCATCTTAGCAATAGTTTGTTTTTTTCCTTCTGCTTTTTCATCTCGTAATAAATTCCATAATACGGCTAAAGATCCAGGCATGTCTAAGTCATTATTTATTTTTTCTTGAAATTCCGCTAAATATTTATCATTAATTTTTTCATCATCTTTAATGTCAGAAACTATATTTACCATTCTTTCATAAGCGTTTTTAGCGCCATCCAAAGCTTCTAGAGAAAAATCTAATGGTTTGCGATAATGCGTCCCCAAGACCAAATAGCGAAAATGCATTGGTTCATAACCAAGTTTTTCTAATTCGGTAATAGTGTAAAGACCACCCTTAGATTTAGATATTTTCTCTCCCTTAGAAGTTAAAAAAGCGCCGTGTAACCAATAATGAACAAATGTTTTTCCGGTAGCCGCTTCTGATTGGGCTATTTCATTAGTGTGATGAATATTAATGTGGTCTTCTCCTCCTGTGTGAATGTCTAGGGTTTCGCCTAAATATTTCATGGACATGGCGGAACATTCTAAGTGCCATCCGGGAAAGCCAATACCCCAAGGGCTTTCCCATTCTTGTTGGCGTTTGCCCGGGTTCTCGGAGAATTTCCACAAAGCAAAGTCTGTGGGATTTTTTTTGTCGCGTAATTCAACACGTGATCCGGCTTTTATATCACTAAGATTTTGTCCGGATAGTTCTCCGTAGCGGGGGAACTTAGATGTATCAAAATAGATGCCATCGGCAGTTTTGTAAGTGAATCCTTTTTGTTCTAAGGTTTCAATTAAAGATATTTGTTCTTTGATGTGTTCGGAGGCCTTGGGCCAGACATTGGGCTCAGCAATATTTAATTTTTTGAAGTCATCTCTAAAAATCTGGAAGTAATATTCAGCTATTTCTTTAGCCGTTTTTCCTTCTTTGGCGCTGGCCTTTTCCATTTTATCTTCTCCTTCATCGGCATCGCTGGTTAAGTGACCGACATCAGTGACATTGATTACGTGAGTCACTTTGTAGCCATTGAAAATTAAAGTCTTTTTTAAAACATCGGCAAAAATATAGCTTCTTAAATTGCCAATATGTTGATACCAATAAACAGTAGGCCCGCAAGAATAAATTGAAACTTCGCCGGGTTTAATCGGTTTAAATTCTTCTAATTTCCTTCCTAAAGTGTTGTAAAAAAAGATTTTATTTTGATTCATGATTAATTTATTTGCGCAAAAATTATCATATAATTTTTTCCGTACTTCTCAGCGCATTTGGGGCAATAGGCATAATGAATATAATAATCTTTGGCTTTTTTGTTTTCTTTTGCGAGATGGTCATCCATTTGTTTTATAAATTTCGGAACATCTTTGTATGGTCCAGCAAAAACTTTGCTGAAGAATAATCCGGAAACACCCACATTATTTGCTTTTGGTATTTCTCCGGCGACGGATAAATATATTTCTGACTTGAAAGCGCTGGGGTCGCGGAACAGTAATAAAACATCTTCTGAGTTACTTTCTGCCATTTTCGCTTCTTCCATCATTTGGCACATTTTTGTAACTTTTTTATTTATCATGGATGCAAGGGGCATGTGGAAAAAAGTTGGCATCGTTTCTTTGATAAATAGTTTGTTATCCCATTGATG
>CAZRVJ010000008.1:0-2251 GCA_964603535.1 uncultured Candidatus Saccharibacteria bacterium | reverse complement strand
CCAATAATCCATTTAATAGTAGTTTGTCCAATGATTAATGGTAAAATCGGTAAAGTTCCTAAAAAGGCGAGGGGAATAAAAATCAGGGAATCTATTAAAAGAGCGGGGATAGTGCTAAAAATATTTCTCATCCATAAGTGTTTACCCTTGGTTATTTTTTTAAACCAAGAAAATATGTAAGCATCAATATTCTCGCTGACCAGAAAAGCGGCCCAACTGGCTAAAGTAATGCGTGGCACTAATCCAAAAATTTGCTCCCAGGGTTGTTGTAAAGTCCAATAAGAGGCTGCTGGTAATTTAGTCCCAAGCCAGAAAAAGAAAACCATAGCCACTTGAGAAATAAAGGCAATGCCAATCATTTTGTGCGTTTCTTTTCTGCCAAATTTTTCATTAACAATATCGGTAAGTAAAAAGGTAACAGAAAAAATAATGATACCAGTTGGCCCGGTAAAAGTTTTAAATCCTAAGTTAAATTCGGATACTTTAGCCGCCAAGATTTGCGCTACTAATATAAAAGTAACATAAAGTCCGATTAGCAAATCCGAACGATTGTATCTTCTGGCATACCAACTGCCCAATAAAGTAAAACCAGTAACGCCAATAACCCAAATGGCTATTAATAAAAGATTCATTTTGTTTTTTGTTGAATCAATTCTTTTAATTTTGGCAACAATTCTTTCATCGTCTGTTCTCCGATTTCAATTTTATCCTGGCCTCCAACAAATTCATACCAATAACTTTTGCTGACATCCATATCAATGACTAAGTCTGCGTTAATTGTATTGAGATGCGCTAAATGATGACGCAAGATATTGAGTGTGTCATTGGCCGTATCATACCATCCGGTTTTAAATTTTTCATTGTAATAATGTTTATCTAAGTTAACAGCGATAACTATGTCCGCTCCCATATTTCTGACGATGTCTACTGGAACTGGAGCAGACACTCCTCCGTCTACCAGTGTTCTATTTTCTATTTCTACCGGTTTAAAAACTAAGGGGACAGAAATACTGGCTCTGATAGCTATTGCCATCTCATTTTTATTCAAAGTTACAATCTCTCCTGTTTTTAGATCCGTTGCCACGGCTATAAAGGGGATTTTACAGTCTTTGAATTCTTTTTTTCCGATATAGTCTTCAATAAATGTTTTTACTTTTTTTCCTCCTATTAATCCTTGCCCTAAATGCGGATCAATCATAGAAAATATTTCGCGCCAATTGGCGTCTAGTGCTATTTTTTCAATGATATTGATATTGATTCCAGATGCATAAAATCCGCCAATCATAGCGCCAATGCTGGAACCGGCGATAAAATCAATTGGTATGTTATTCTCTTCTAAAACTTTAATAACGCCGATATGGGCTAGCCCTCTAGCGCCACCGCTTCCTAAGGCTAAACCGATTTTTGGTCGTTTTATTTTTTCCATGTTTTTGTGTTTTGTGAATTACTGATTAGATCAACATTCATTTATCGTTCTCATTTGAAGGTTTTCTGTCCACAAGATGATTGGTCGTATCAGTAGACATGGTCACGGTAATCTCTTGAAGTTCTGCTAGTTTTAAGACTTTTTCAACAAATTCTCCTTTTCCTTGGTTATAAATTTTACTTTTTGAAAGATCTGAAAAATCTTCTTCTGGTGTTATTAAAACATTTTTTGATTTTAGTTGATTGTATTCTTTAACAAACTCTGGATGACTTTTTAAATAATTTTTGAAATTCATTTGGCGCTTCCAAAATGTATGCTTGGGACATGCAATAGATAGGTGATATTCAATCGGATTGCCTTTTCGAAAGAAAATACGCTCGGTAGATGACATATCTGGTTTATAAGCATATCCGAGTGGCTCAAGTTTTTTTATAAATAAATTAATGTTATCTATTGAATCCTCTTCTATCTTTTGAAAAATATACCCTGCTTGCTTCAAAAATAATTGTACTTTTCCCTACGACATTCTGGCCAAATCTAAAGGAATTCCTTCCAGATTAAATTGCTCATTTAATAATTTTGCTATGGCTAGACAACTTAAAGTTCCATTTTTTAGGATTATTTTTTCGATTCTGGAAATATAAAAATCTGCGTTATAACTTATAGAGTGAGCCCTCATATTTATCTCCTATCTTATAGATGTCATTTATTTATCTTCTTGATAAAGCTTCCATGCTTTGGTTAATGCATGCAAGCTTATATTTAATTTATTGGCAATTTCAATCAAATTAGTTTTGCTTTCAGGGCTGGAATACATCTCAAAAT
>CAZRVJ010000007.1:3315-14082 GCA_964603535.1 uncultured Candidatus Saccharibacteria bacterium | reverse complement strand
GGAGCGCGCAAGATACCAGAACTGATATCCTCTGCGCTCCCCACATTTTTGAAAACTAGCAAAGTTACATACTTTTTCTCATTTATCAAAGAGCTTCTTACTAATTGCTGGGTAAATCTACCCCTATCTAACTATTTATATTATACCATACTTTTATATCAAAAGTCAAGTAAAAAGCGCCATTCAAGATAAAATGGCGCAAATACTGATGTTTTATTAAAATTAACTATAACTTTATTACAAAATTAAAATTTAAAAACTAAGTGTTTTCTTTCTTCCTAAATCCTTCAATTAGAAACAAGATCCCGGCTATTAAAGGAACACCGCCCATAATAAAAAGCCACCACTGTGAGATAGAAGCTGACAATAAATATCTCACGCCAAAAACAATAAAAATCCAAGCGCCAATTTTTGGCCATTTCCAAGTTGTCAAAGTTATTATCAAAATCACCAAAGCCAAAAGCCCGTGCATCAAAGAATCACGCCAAGTAAAGTCTGAGCCGAAACCTTCTAAAATAAAAATGGCAAAAAAACCGACAACTAAAATTGAAAGTACTCTAGGAAGATAATAAATGATTTTTTTCATAAGATTATAATATTATATTTATATTATAACAGAAAAAATAAAAAACACCCTATTAAAAATGGGGTGTAATTAAACATCAACTAACTATATCAACAATAATATTATTACAACTGCTAAAGCAAAGAGAATAAGCCACGCCAAAGTGACAAAAAGCAAAACAAACGCCTCTCTTTTTAAACCACTTAAATATAGATGAATCGGCCTTCCCAAAACCAATAAACCTGTTATGGAAGCCGAAACAATAAACAAAAGCAGCATAAAAATCGGCACAAGAAAACTAGGCTTGTCGTCAAAAGCATGCTCTATATGGGAAAGCAACAAAGCCACAATGAAAACATAAACAAAAACGCCCAACGCGCTTATTAAACCTTTCAAAATATATTCCGATTTTTTCATATATTGATTAAGATAACGATTCCACGACCACAATACTTTATTTTTAAATGACTGAGAAATTATCCTTGAGCCATTTTAATAAAATATCGGAATCATTTTTTCTATTTTCAGACCCTAAAACAATAACTGCCACCGGCACATCTCCTTGGTTAGTATGAATATTCCATACGGATATTAGAGTTTGTTCAGCCGCGCTAGTTTCCCCGTTTTTAACTCCAATCAAATCCGGACTCCCGATATATTCATTAACATTTTTAAGATTAGGGATGTCTATCGTTTCTCCAATTTTTATAAACCCAACATTATCAAATGCTACGCCTTTACCAATATCAAAAAGAAAGGGGCGTTTATAATAAATATATTGAAGTAATTTTGAGATATCATAAGCCGTAGAAATATTTTGATCACTCACCCCAGAAGCATCAGAAAATTGAGTATCCATCATTTGAAGTGAAGTTGCCTTAATATTCATATTTTTTACAAAAACATCATCACCTAAAAATCCAGAAAGTATTTGCGCAGATTCATTAGATGATTGCATAAGAAGTGGGTAAAGTAAATCAAGGCCAACATAACGCTCCCCTAGAATTGGTTGGAATGTTTCAGAAACATTTGCCAACATTGATGAGGTGACTTTTATAGAACGACCGAGATAAATTATTTCGTGCGCTACAACCCCAGTCATAAGCTTAGTTAATGAAGTAATAGGTAATTTTTCTTCAGCTTTTTTCTCTAAAAGAACTTCACCTGAGGAAAGATCAGCAATCAAAAAGGCTTTTGCATTAACATTAGGAAGAACAGCATTTGTAGCCTTGGGATTAAGTATCCCAAAATTATCATTTTTATTATTTTCTAATACTAAAATGGGAGTTCCAGTTTTAACAAAATTAAATACTACTTTTGCGTCTTCGGTAGATAAACGTATACAACCACCGGAATAATTTTGCGCGACAGGTGTTCCATCATCATAATAAGGCCAACCATGAATAAAATAATTACCATAAAATTGAATACTGTATGGCATCCATACATTTCCTATTGATGAAAAAGCATTTACTGATTTTCCCAGAACTTTATAATTACCCGTGGGCGTTTCCCACCAACTTCTTTCCTTACCTTTTGTTAAAATTTTTATTACCTTATCGGCTACTCCATTTTCATATAATGTGATCTCCATGGTGCGGAGATTTGCTTCAATAAAATTATTCTTATTCTGAATATATCCCATTTTTTGAGTAATGAATTTTTGTTCATCTGGGAATACCATTTCTCCGGTATCAGTAAAAGATATTTGAGATTGAGAAAGTTGAGTATAAAATTCCCTAACTTTTTGCTCATTAATATTTGAGAGATCTAAACGATCGCGCCATAAATAAAAAGTTGCGCCACTAAGCAAAATAATGACACAAATAAAAACAGAGTAAATAAACAAACGCTTTGTCTTTGTTTTATTCAATGATTGATTTTGGCAATCTTTTATGATCCCCAGATCCTGAAAAGCTTTACGTATATCAACTTCTTGCCAACCATTATCAAGAAGAGCTTTATATATATCTTCAATAGTCCTACCAGATGCGAAAGAATCTTGAATATATTTTTTGAGCTCTTCGGTTGCCATATTATTATTTAAAAACCCACTGCCCTAATTTTATACTAAATATAATTAAAGAGTGGTCTATTCTAGAAAAAGTTAGAACTCATTTCGAGCAAAATCCGACTGACGAATTTTAGTTGCCCGCCGCCCACGGGCGGCGGACTAAAAAACGTGACGCTCGGGCGGACAAAAAAAGAAAGGGGTTTCAGGGGAAGGAATTTTTTGCCCGCGCTCGCTTTCTCGCCACCGAATTTCGTGCTAACGAAGTTGATACGCCGCCCTTTTTCAATTAAATATCTAACACCTAAAAACAGAATTGCGAAGTAGCGGATTTTAAGTCTTGATTTAGACACACGCCGCTATGCGACGTGGCCAAAAATTTCTTTTCCTTAATATGTTTTTAGGCGATTTATTAGGCAACTAAATAAGAACTTCTTTCTTCTTTTATTTTTTCCTTAGCCATATTTACTGCTTTTTCTATAAGTTCTTGAATCATTCCGGTTTGTTTTAACTTGGCAAGCCTATCTCTTTTGCTACTATTTTCATTAAGTCTAGCGCCATCATCCTCAGATAAATCCTTCATGTTTTTTTGGAACTCTAAATCATGCTTTCTCCATTCTTCATAGTCCATTTCCAACATAATATTTTTCCATCTATCAATATCATCCTCGGTAAGGGAAAGATGAAATAAAAGCTCGCCTGCTTCTTCTTGGTTTAAGGCTATTTTCATTAAAATATCTTTAGCCGTCCCAATGCTAGGGTTTATTTTTACTCTATATGGGGCGCCACATTTAGGACAAGATACTTTATATTTATCTTTTGGAAATGGACCAGACAATTTTTCATTCCAACTATAAACAATAAGCCCCTCATATTCTGTACCGCAAATATGGCATTTAATTTTTTCTTTTTTTATTTTGGTCATAGTTTTTTTAATTATATTAATCAAATGAATTAATCCGTGAGTGATTTAATTATAAATTTTTGTTAAAAGTTATTTAATTATTTTCTACACGACCATACAGATAATTTACTCCCCCGACACTTTATGCAATAACTATATTATTTTAGCAAATCTTCAATCGAAACGTCAAATGCTTTAGCGATTTTCGCCATAGTTTGGACGCTCGGCTTATTTACACTACCGCCTTCGACCTTTATAAGCGTAGTGTATTTAATATCCGCTTTCTTGGCTAAATCGTCTTGCGTCAAGCCAAGTTTAGCGCGGAGTTTCTTAATGTTTTTACTGATAATTTTTCCACTTGTCATATAAATAAAGTTTTGGAAGGTAATTTTTCTGAAATGAAAAATTACCTCAAAAAAATCGGCTCGAACCGCCGAATTTTGAACCAACGGCTTTTTGTTGACTACAAAAAGCCGTGGAATTACCTTTATTTTCTGCCCGCCGAATCCCGCACTCACAGCGCGGGCGAGGCGAAAATTTCACGAAATCGCCGAATGTGGACCTACGGGGAATCGAACCCCGCCCTCGCCCATGCCATGGGCGCGTAATACCGATTTACTATAGGCCCGGATATATATCTAATCTACCAAATAAATAAATAAAATTCAATCTATTTATGTTGATTTAATACAGAACTATAAATCAACATCAATGAAAAGAAAAAGGCATACCACTTTTATAAGTATGGTATGCCTAATTTTACCTTATTTCTTTTTCTTCTTTTTCTTTTTCTTTTTTTTGCCTTTTCCCTCCTTTTTTTCATATGAATATGTGCGTGCTTTTTCGTATGTAACACACATATCATTTACCATTTCATTAATCATTAATTTCATAAATTCTGCGATTTCATCGGGCGAGATCCCGATAGCCTTGGCCTCTTTTGTAATCCTTTGTTGGAAGTGAGGAGTAAGCCCGGTGCCTATTTCTCGAAGCTGCTGTTTAAGGACAAAAAACGCAACTTGTCCTTTGCGAGCGCTGTTCATTGGCCCTCCTTATTAATGTGCTATTGCTACGAAGCCTTCGTAGCCAGGATTCCTAAGATTATCCTAGGAACATTTTAAGTATAACAGAATATAATATGTTTGTTAATCTATAATATCAACAAAAATTCTAAAATTATAAATTAATACGAATAAAAATAAAAAGGGCGCATCATTCTTATGAATGATGCGCCCGGTGTTCAGAACGAGGGGAACGGTTCTTGTTCTGCCCAGCTTCTCCATTTATGGAGAGAGGTGCAATTACCCGTTTAGGAGTCTCTTTAGAGACTCACCCTGTCGTTCTGTTAAAAAATGCCTAGTCGCGGAATGTTTCTTCAACTAGTTCGCGGACGATGATCTCCGCGAACTCCATGGCTTCTTTGGCGGAGACGCCAATGGCCTTAGAGATATTGCCGATCTCCCTTCGGAAGTTCGGCGTAATCCTGACACCCCTTTCTCGAAGCTGTTGCTTGAGAAAGAGGAACGCGATCTGACCTTTACGGATGTCTTCCATCGTAAACCTCCTTTAATGTGCTATTGCTACGAAGCCTTCGTAGCCAGGACTCTCAAGCTGTCTTGAGAACGCTTTAAGTATAACAGAATATGACTCTACTGTCAAATTAAATCGTAATTATAATTACCCTTCTAGTGCCCTCGCCAGGAATCGAACCTGGATCGACGCGTTAGGAGTGCGCCGTTCTATCCATTGAACTACGAGGGCAATTATTCAATCCTAATTATTAATCTTTAATAATCAAGTGCCTGAAAAATTATTTCTCTAATGTCCTGGCAAAATAAAATAAAAACTTAGAAAGATGATTGAGGTAAATTAATATTTCCTGATTTGCTTTTTTACACCCAGTCGCCTTTCTTTCGGCGCGTCTACAAATAGTTCTGGCAATATCAATAATGGCAGATTTTTTATTTTTACCCGGCACAACAAAACATTTCAATACTCCCGTTTTCTCCATACACAATTCAAGGCGCTCATCTAATTTCTCAATATTATTTTTCAAAGATTGTTTGGGCGCGCAAGCAATTTGTCCGGAAATCAAAAAAATATCTTTTTGAATTTCTGTAATTAAGGTTTTATTTTTATTTTCTAAATAATTTTTTGCCAATCCCAGCCAACAATTTAATTCGTCCAAATCTCCTAATAAATCAAAAATTAAAGAATTCTTAGAAATTCTCCCTCCTTTCATTAAAGCGCTTTTCCCATTGTCTCCGGGAAATGAAAATACCATAAGTTCTTTAATTTTACTAAAAGCAAAATTAATTTTTTATTTTCTCTTAAATTTCTAAAATGCGAAAAAATCTTTAATAATTATATTCGTCAATATACAATCCGTTAGCATCACGCAAAATCAAAACATCATCTTTAGATTTCATAATATTGGTGCCGCTATAAGTATACCACTCCTTACCAAGAAAATCCGTATCATAGCGATAGCGATTGAAGCATCCAGCGTAATTTAACCTTGATGTGGCAAAAGTTCTACACGCGGAGTCATCAGTAAATTTGTTCAATTCATTAGCATTGGGTATAACACAAGAAGACAAGCCAAGAAGATAGTTTTGGCAAGGAATAGAAATACCGGCCATTTCTGTCTTTTCTGGCCTTGGGCAAGAATTGGACAAAGTGGGATTAAATTTATAAGTAGAATTCAAATAACCAAAACATTTATTAATTTTAAAGTTCATGTCCATAGGACTGCTTTCTCCAAAAACAAATAAATATTCCCCGCTCTTCAAAACAATATTTCTCGCCTCTTCAGCGCTAGCAGAGTTATAAACCTCTTTACCCTGCGGGACAACAAATTTTCCAGATCCAGCCGTAAGAGTCCATCCGGTTATATTGGTTGCTAATCCATCATTCCTTAAAGTAATTTTCATGATTTGATTAGGATATTGACCAGGAGTAGCAGAAACAATTTTTACTTTATTAATATATTCAGAAACAACAGCTCTAAAACTTCTTGTGGCTGGAGTTAAATCAACAACACCGTCTTTAGTTTTAGCACGTACTTGGAAAGTGTAAGTTGTGTCTCCGGCAGGAAGAACAATGGATCGGGCATTGGTAGTACTTGCTTGCCAATCTTTGTCTACTCCGCTTAATTTTGTTTCAAATGTCATTCCGGTCATATCCCCGCTCCAAATAGAGATAAAGTGAAATGCTATCACGGCAGAGTCTTTAATAAACTCACCTTCAGTTGGCCCGGAAATAATATTCGTATCTGGTCTAGGACCAGCATAAGAAGTAGCTGATGGAGTCGGAGTATTAGTGCTAATACTAGGGCTAGAAATTATCTTATTATTAGTAAAATCAAAATTAGGCAATTTAAAGTATTGTCCTATTTTTTCAGGGAAAACCTGACCCGCAACGAAAAGAACGACTAATAAACTAATGATAAAAAATACAATTGGTACTTTATTCATATAAAAAATATTAAAAGACTCTGGTCGGGCTGCCGGGAATCGAACCCGGTCTTTACGCACCCGAAGCGCACGTACTACCGGTATACTACAGCCCGCTAAAAACCTCAATAATCAAATTCTAAGATCATTGAGATCCACAATTTAACTCTTCATACATTGTATTTTCTTTTGATGTTTTCGTCAATTTTTTCCTCCAATTCATTTTTCTTACTTCTCGCTTGTTCCGAGATATTTTCCAATTCCTTATCAGAAAGTTTAGCCAATTCTTCAGCGCGGTTACTCAAATATTCTTTATCATTTTTATTGGGATCATCCAATACTTCTTCCAAAAGAGCATTTAAAATCCAACCAATTTTAGGCCCGGATTTTACTCCAATCAAATCCATTAAATCATTGCCACGCAACTTCATCATTTTAGGTTGAATGGGATCACGAGAAACCCTTTCAATCATATAACGCAAATGTTGCAAACGATATGGAGAAATTTTAGGCAAACCGGAGCCACTTCTATCCGCTTCGCGTAAACGCAACAAATCAGCCATATTTTCCGAACCGACATTACTGATTAATCTTCTAACGCCGGCATCAGTCACTTCATTGGTGTTGTAAAAAAAGAAATGCCAACGAACCAAAAGCCCAACTTTTTCAACTACCTTTTTGGGAAAATGTAACCTATCCATAATCCTCAAGGTCATTCTACCACCTACTTGTTCATGAGCTTTAAAGCTCGCCTCCAATCCCTCGCCTCTCTTAGTAGCAGGTTTAGCAATATCATGAAACAAAGCTGCCAAGCGAGTTTCTAAATTAAAGTTATTTTTTGCGGCATAATCCAAAGTCAAAAGATTGTGTTCAAAAACAGTTAGCTCATCATATTTAATATGACTCTTTTTTTGTTTGGTTACTCCCACCACACCAATACCATCACGTAATTCCGGCACAACAAATCGTAATAATCCCAACTCTTCCATTTTACGGATACCAAAAGAAGCATTATCCGACATAATAATTTTCTCAAATTCATCTCTAATTCTTTCTTTAGAAACGAATTCCAAGGTAGCGGATAATTTTTTTATAGCTTGTTCTGTTTTTTCTTCAATAGCAAAGCCTAAAACAGAAGCAAAGCGCACGGCGCGCATTAAGCGAAGAGCGTCTTCGCCAAATCTTTTTTCTGCCTCTCCTACAGTGCGAATAACCTTATTTTCCAAGTCTTTTTGGCCATCAAACAAATCAATCACCTTCCATTCTTTGCCATCCGACTCCAAGGCCATAGCATTAACAGTAAAATCGCGACGGCTCAAATCGTCTTCCAATTTTTCGGCAAAACGCACTTCATCAGGATGGCGCTTGTCCGTATATTTTCCCTCCAAACGATAAGGAGTGATTTCTATTATTTTTAAAGATTTCTCTTCGGAATTAGTAACTATGGAAACAGTGCCAAAATTATTTTCGTAAAAAGTGGAAAAATCTTTAGCATCGTCAGCTGAACTTCCTGCCACATTTTCAGAAAATACTTTTTGAATTTGTTCGGGAGTGGCATTAGTAGTCACATCCCAATCTTTAGGTTCTTTCCCCATCAACGAGTCTCGTACGCAACCACCAACAAAAAACGCCTCAAATCCAGCTTCTTTCATTTTTTCCACAACAATTTTTGCTTCCTTAGGAATCTTCATAATATTTCTATCTTATCTTAAATCATCAATATTTTCAATTAAAACAAAACCCCGATTCTTAAAGAATCGGGGTCACTTCCAAAGCGCTTGGGTTTCTTTAACGGCCATTCTTAGCTCCTCGTCACTGCAATTTCTACGCAAAATTCCTCTTATTAAAACTGGGCTTTCAAAGCTACTATTAATTATCAAAACGGGGATATGAGAAACTTCTTCCAAATGGCAACATTCAAAATTGTTGCAAATAAAAATGATAATTCCCTTTTCTTCGTCAATTTTGGACAAAATCCATTTTTTAAAACAAGTATTTGAAAGAATCTCACATTCAAAACCTAGATTATTCAACCTCTTGTAAAAATCACGAATCAAATAAAAATATTCTGAGAAAAGCCATATTCTCATTATGCACCTCGCGCGTTGTGCTATTAAAATTCTATATTAATTATATCTCTTTTTTTAAAATTGAAAAGAGAGGATAAAAATGCTAGAATGCGATTAATTGCCTCTGTAGCTTAATGGATAAAGCAACGGTCTTCGAAACCGTTGATGAGGGTTCGATTCCTTCCAGAGGCACGAAACAAACTATGAAAAAAGAAAAAATAATAAAAATAATAGTAACTTTAGTCATTATTATCATTGGTGGTCTTTCTATTTACTACGCCTTTAAAGAAAGCCCCTTATCCAACGTTCCCAGCATTTCTCTCCCTCCTATGCCCAGCATTGATTTGGGCATTGATAATTATGAGAATAAGAATCTGGGCATAAAATTTTTCCATCCCAACCAACTGATTCGGATTCAAAAATTTTCTTACCCCAACGACACACTGCAACTCTCCGAAACAGAAAATAGCGCCAATCTAAAAAGTAAATATTTTGTAGATGCCGATATGTCTGGGATACCAGGAAATGAAAAAATCCATTATTTTGGTTTTGATTTTGAAATAAAAAAATCTTCAATTTTTGAAGCAATTAAACAAGAAGTGCCTTTTGTTTTAGAAACAACCTTCCCTGATAATAGATTAGAAAACTTTCAAAGCAGCGAAGGGTTTGCGGAAAAAAGTATCATCGCCCAAAAAGAATCCTATTCTTTCTTAATGGGAATTGAGGGCGCCTATACTCAATACCTTTTTATTCCTAAAAACGAAAATGAAACTTTACTGGTCAAATTTATGTATATTGGTGAATTCCTCAACCCAGAGATATCCGAAGCAGATCAAAAATCCATTTTTGAATTTATAATAAACACACTAAAATTTATTTAAAAATTAAAAATATATTTGCTCTGTTTATTAAGCAAATAAATTGTATCAATTGCGTCATCCCCCACTCACTCGGATAACAAACGATAGTAAGTTATCCGAGTGAATGAATAGAATAAAAAACTCCGCCTTTGGCGGAGTTTTAATAATCATTGGTGCCCCGTGAAGGATTCGAACCTTCGACCAATCGCTTAAGAGGCGAGTGCTCTACCAGCTGAGCTAACGGGGCGTATAAAATTGTTATTGCTAATAATTAGCATAATCAGCTTAAGAGTCCGCCAGTGGGCGGATCTACCAGCTGAGCTAACGGGGCGTATAAAACTACCCAAGCTAACAAGATATATTTTTTATATTGCCTGAAAATTAGAGAAAAATCAATACATATACAAATCTATTTCCTTGTTCTTGATTAAATTGATTTTTTTATAATAAAATGGTATAATATAAATATGACAAAATGGTTCAAAAAATACTTTATCCCCTGCGAAGACAATAGCCATCAACCTTATTTTTTGAGGTCGCACATTGTGGCCCATATCGCCATTTGTATTATTTTCTTTGAAATATTATTCTTGGCGCAAATTTATATTCTCCCTAGAACTAATTTACTTGGACTAATTGTTTCCGATACAATTATTGATGAAACAAATGCTAATCGTGTCAAAGAAGATTTAAGTACACTAACCGTCAATCAAGTTTTAAATGAAGCAGCTCAACTAAAAGCCAACGACATGGCAGCTAAAGGATATTTTGCTCATACCAGTCCGGAAGGATTCACACCATGGCATTGGTTTAATAAAGCCGGATATTCTTTTTATTATGCTGGAGAAAATTTAGCCGTTAACTTTGTTGATTCCAAAGATATAGTTAATGCTTGGATGGAAT
>CAZRVJ010000007.1:1901-3305 GCA_964603535.1 uncultured Candidatus Saccharibacteria bacterium | reverse complement strand
CAAGCCACCGCGCTAATATCATAAATTATAATTTTACAGAAATCGGCATTGGCATAGCTAAAGGACAATACAAAGGAGCGGAAGCAGTTTTTGTAGTGCAAATGTTTGGTAGACCGAGATCCGAAGAAATAGCCACCAAAACACCAACTAAGCCAATAGTCGCCAAGGCGACACCAACCACTACTCCCTTACCGACCATTAAACCGATCATAACACCTGAAACAGAACCAGAAACATTCGTAGCGGTTAAAGGTGTGGAAAATGAAAAGTTACAAGCAGAAATGGCCCCGGATATGGTTGCCGTTTCACAACGCGCCATGGTTTTAGAAAAATTAATGGGACAGCCTAAGTGGGCCATCAATTATATTGAATTAACCTTTGGAATTCTTATTTTAATTGCCTTAATACTTACAGTTTTCATCAAAATTAAGATTCAATATCCAAAACTTATTGCCAATGGAGCAATGCTCCTAACTATAATAGCCATTACTATTGTAGTTAACCAATTTCTTTCACTATACGAATCACAGATTCTTTAATCTTATGTTTTCCAAGCCGCCCCGGTTTAAAACCGGGGCGGCTTTTGATTGTTTTTTATTTGCAAAAATAGTAAAATATAAATGATAATAAAAAGTCCCATTAATTTTTATAAACTTACTGTGGATATTTATAAACCAAAAGTAAAAATATGCGTTTCTGGTGCTGCAGAGACTGGTCACTGCTCCCCCAAAACATTAGAAACTACTTTAGAACTAGGCAAACAAATTGCCAAACATAATGCCATTACCGTCACTGGAGCCACCACAGGCACCCCCTATTGGGCTGCTAAGGGCGCTAAAGAGGAAGGTGGAGTGGTAATTGGTCTTTCTCCGGCTTATTCTGAAGCCGAACATTTAAAAAGATACAAACTGCCAGTTGATTATCACGATTTAATAATTTATACGGGATTTGGTTATTCTGGCAGGAATCTCCTTCTCACTAGATCCTCTGATGCAGTCATTATTGTTTGTGGAAGAATTGGAACCCTTAACGAATTTACAATTGCCTTTGAAGACAATAAAGTAATCGGAATTTTGGAAGGCACCGGCGGAACAGCTGATGATGTCAGAGAAATAATCGCTAGAGGACATCGTGGCCCTGGTAAAATTGTTTTCAATAGCGACCCGAAGGCATTAGTAGAAGAAGTCATTAATCTTTTAAAGAGTGAAAAATCCGATACTGCTCCTCTTTAAAAATATTTTAAATATTAATGTCGTTTAATCTCTTAAAAAAATGGCTACAAAGAAAAAATCTATAAAAAAGTCCGCAAAAAAACCTGCGAAAAAGATCGCCAAAAAAACAACAAAAAAGGTGATCAAAAAAGTGGCAAAAAAAATAGCGAAAAAAATAGTAAAAAAACCCGCC
>CAZRVJ010000007.1:0-1801 GCA_964603535.1 uncultured Candidatus Saccharibacteria bacterium | reverse complement strand
TTTAGTTGGTGTTGTTACGCATTATTACGACAAAATAAAAGTGGCGATTTTTAAAGTAAAAAATCCGATTCAAATCGGACAAAAATTAAGATTTACCAATATAGAAGGCATCATTTTTGAACAACCGATTATTTCTATGCAGATTAATCACGAAAATGTAAAAAAAGCTAAAAAAGGCGCCATTATCGGCATGAAAGTAAAAAAACAAGTCCACGAAAATAATAAAATCTATTTAATCAAATGAACTGGCAAATTGTTACACAATTAGTTATCGCCGCTTTTCTAGGAGCTATTGTCGGATTGGAAAGAGAATTCGCCAAAAGAGAAGCAGGATTAAAAACCTATTCTTTAGTAAGTCTCGGTTCCGCCTTATTTATTGTCATTTCCTTACTCGCCTTTCAACCTGCCTACGGATCCTTTGATCCTAGCCGTATACTTTCACAAATAATCGTTGGGGTTGGTTTTATCGGAGCTGGAGTAATTATGATTCAAAAAACTTATGTTTCCGGTATTACTACCGCAGCTGGTTTATGGGTAACGGCTGGTATTGGAGCCGCTGTTGGTTTCAAACTTTATGACATCGCCATAACCGCAACTATTATCGCATTAATCATTTTAATTGTGATAGGAAAATTCGAAAAAAAATTCATTAGCAAAGAAAATTAGTAAAAAATGACATTAGGAGAAAAATTTAAAAATTATTTTGCCTCAACATCTATTTTGGCAGGAACGATTTTAGGGGTAGGTCTTTTCGGCTTACCTTATATTTTTTCAACAGCCGGCTTTTCTATTAGCATGCTCTTTTTAGTATTCTGCTGTCTACTTGCCACTGTCACTCATCTTATCTTTGGCGAAGCTTTACTGAGAACATCAGGAGAACATCGCGCCCCGGGATTAGCCAAGATTTATTTAGGCAAAAAAGGATACTACATCAGCATCATCGCCTCTTTTATAAGCTTAACTGGTGTCTTATTAGCTTATTTAATTTTAGGCGGACAATTTATTCAAAACTTTGCGCAAATTTTTGGAAATAATTTAAACATTAATATAGCCACAATTATTTTCTGGATAATTGGAACAATAGGGATGATGATGGGTATTCGTTTTATTGGCGCGAGCGAAATATTAGGAATGGCTTTAATCATAGCATTAGTTTTTGGTTACTTCTTCTTGGGATTGCCAGGATTAAACACACAAAGCTTTACCGGCTTTGATATCAACAATTTCTTTTTGCCCTATGGAGTTCTACTTTTTGCTCTATCAGGAGCATCAGCCGTACCAGAAATTTTTAACTATTTTAAAAAGAAAGGCATATCTAAAGAACAAATTAACTTTAAAGCGCCGATTATTTGGGGAAGCATTATTCCTGCCGTTCTCTATCTGCTTTTTACTATTGGAGCCTTGGGACTATTCCCCAATCAAATCGTTCCCGTGGATTTAGCAAGCAGCCTAACAAACACAAATCCCCTCCTGGGTATAGCTACAACTATTTTAGGACTCGTTTTAATTCTTACTTCATATTTTATTTTAGGCTTAGGATTTAAAAACATTTTATTCTTTGACTTAAAATTCAAAAAAGCATTAAGTTGGATTATACCAATCGGGTTGCCCCTTATTTTATTCTTCGTACAAGACAAAGACTTCCTCAACATTATTGGATTTCTAGGCGCTGGCGTTTTAGCGGTTGAAACAGTTATTACCTTTATCATTCACTATCTAAGCCAGAAAAAAGGAGACAAAACTCCGGCTTATCAAATAAAATTCCCGATGATCGTAAGAATTATTCTTATTGTCTTACTTC
>CAZRVJ010000006.1:13036-16421 GCA_964603535.1 uncultured Candidatus Saccharibacteria bacterium | reverse complement strand
TAATAAAAGCGTTGGTTACTGATTCATCTGATTCTTTAATTAGAGCTATCGGTCAAATTAAAATTAATTTTTTGGGAATATGAAAAAAGCAATAAAAATTTTTATTATTACAATTTTATTGTTAGCTGGTTCAAGTGGTTTTGTTTTGGCTAAAGGTGACCCTCCTCAAACAGAATTGGAAATAAAATTACCAGGATTAGAAGGCTGTGTTAATGGCCCGGCTGATTATTTATCTGGAGTTTATAAATTATCTCTGGGAGTGGGGGTATTTCTGGCAGCGATGGTGATTGTGAGAGCTGGTATAAAATATGCTATTTCTGGCGATAATGCTACAAAACAAAAGGATGCTAAAGATGATATTTTTCAAGCTATTTTTGGTCTTGTGGTCTTATTTGGATCAGTAATTATTTTGAGAACTATTAATCCTGATTTAACTGATTTAGGTAAATGGCAAAAATTGCCATCTATTTCTCCAATGGTGACTAGTGACGCTGCTTTATCAGAGGACTGCAAGAAGTCTAAGCGGGATATAGAGGATTGTTTAAAAGACTGTAATAGTGATATTAAGAATGATCCGAAGGAGGTTACACATTGTACTGAGATGTGTAGTAGTAACCCATCTGGGATTGATCCTTGTTCGGATCAGGTCAATAGTGGTGGTAGTGGAGGCGCAGAATAAATATTTTGAACAACAATCATAAAAATGTCTAAAAAAACCATATTTTTTATAATTTTAATTATTGTTACGGGGTTAATAGCTACCGGAACTGTTTTGTATTTTATTTTTCGTCCTACTTCTGAAGTAGGAGTTGTAACGGAAAATGGGGGATTGCCATCTGGTGAGACAGTTGGTTTTGCTACACCAACTCCTGTGCCTACATTAGCTCCGGAAGAGCAACAAAAAATAAATACTATTTCTAAAGGAGATATTTTGGCTTTTTGGTCAGCTAGTACTACTACTCTTCAATATTTTAAAAAAGATGGATTTTATGAATCCGATTTTTCAGTAGTTCCTGCTAAGGAAGAAAAAAAAGAATTAGGAATTAATTTCAGTAATATTTTGGAAATAAAACCATCTAAAGCCGGAAAAGTTTTAATAAAATATATAGCCACTGGTTCTAATAACGCGGCTTACAGTGTTTTAGACATTACAACTCGCGAATTAAAAAATCTTGATGCTAATATAAAGTCTGCAGCTTGGTCTCCGGATGGAAAAAATTTGATTTTTTATTATTCTAACAGTCCTATTTTAGCCAATGAGATTGTGACTAATGAACAACAATATTTTGGACAAATGGATCAAAATTTGTCCAACAAAAAAACATTGATTAACTTTAAGGCTTCCAATGATTTGTTGATTTCTTGGCCTAGTACTACTACCGCATATATTATGCAGAAATCTTCTGGTTATGTGAGTCAAACTGTTTTGGCGTTTGATACAAAAGCTAAGACCTTTAAGCAATTTGTGGAAGGTAATGGATTGTTATTGAGTTGGGATTCTATTGGAAATTATGGCTTGTTGTTTATGGCGCAAGATGGGGGAGTTAACCCGACTTTAAAATTGATTAATAAGGAGGCTATATCTTTGGGCACATTCCCAAAGGTAACATTGCCGGAAAAATGTGTTTTTTCAAATAAATCAGCTACATTATATTGCGCTATTCCTTTAGAATCTACTGTTGGAGTAGTTTGGCCAGACGATTATTATATGGGAGCTTTTAATCAAGAAGAAGCGATTTATAAAATTGATTTACAAACCATGGAGGCCACTCCTTTGATTGGCAAAGCTATTTTTGAAATTCAAGGAATTGATTTGTCTAAAGATGAAACACAGTTAATCTTTTTTGATAAGATTTCCCAAAGTTTATATGGGTTCAAATTATAGTGAGTAATGTTTAATTTTGTAAAAACAATTAAAAAAGAATGGTTTTTAATCGCGTTGCTGTTAATTCTAGGAATAGCAACGCGGTTTTATCATTTTGGTCAACCCAATCAGATTGTTTTTGATGAAATTTATTTTTCTAAATTTGTTACGGATTATTCAACGGGGGAGTATTATTTTGATATTCATCCGCCATTAGCAAAGTTGTTGATGACTGGTTGGGCTAAAGTGACTGGGGCTGAAGCTCCGATTGATTTTGATTTTAAGAATATAGGTAGGGAATACACCAATGATTTTTATAAATATTTGCGTTTTATTGTAAGTATTTTTGGCGCTTGCTTGCCGGTAATTATTTATCTTTTTACTAAAGAACTTTCTAAAAACAAGATGGCTGCTTTTTTGGCCGGTTTGTTTGTGGTTTTTGATAATGCCATCCTAACCCAATCGCGTCTTATTTTGATGGATGTGTTTTTGATGGTTTTTGGATTTTTGGGATTATGGCTTTTATTGTTAGCCAGAAAGAAGCAGGCGTTTAGCAAATCTTGGTTGTGGCTTTCTGTAGCGGCAAGTCTTTCTTTGACTGCCGGGTTTGCTGTGAAGTGGACTGGTTTAATTTTTATTGGTGTTGCTGGTTTTATTTTGCTATTTGATTGGTTGAAGACAAAACGTGGAAAAGTATTTTTTGGGCAAGCTGGTATTTTATTGGGGGTTGGTTTTATTCTTTATTATTTGATTTTCGCTATTCATTTTAGCCTTCTTCCTTATAGCGGAGAGGGTGATGCTTTTATGACCCCGTCTTTCCAAAAGACATTGATTAGTAGTAAATATCATAATGATGCTAATATAAAACCAGCTAATACCTTTTCTAAATTTTTGGAATTAAATAAGGTAATGTATACGGCTAATGCTAACTTGAAAGCTACTCATCCATATGGTTCTCAGTGGTATACTTGGCCATTTCTTTTAAGGCCAATTTATTATTGGTTTGGAGCAGGAGAGGGTGGGGTTGCTTCACGAATCTATCTCCAGGGTAATCCGTTTATTTGGTGGTCTGGGTTGGTGGTTTTTGTTTATTGGTTGTTTTGGCTAGTTGGGCAATTATTTAAAAAAATAAAAGATGCGGAGTTTTTCCCAATTTTATTGTTGGTGGTGGGATATGCGGGGAATATGTTGGCTTATGTTTTTGTAAATAGAGTGGCCTTTTTGTACCATTATTTTCCTTCTTTGCTTTTTTTGTTTATTGGTTTAGGTGTTTTTTTGGCTAAATATTTTTCTGAATCTAAACGGGTTATTATTGGTTTTATTTTAATAGTAATAATTTTCTTTCAATTTTTTGCCCCTCTTTCTTATGGATTGCCTTTGTCGGATGAAGCTTTTCAAGAGAGAGTTTGGTTAAATTCTTGGCAATAATTGATTTGACTATTTGCCTTTTGGAAAAAATTGTTTATGATAAATATATCACGGCTAAGCCGTGAATTTGATTAATATCCGCCCATAGCTCAG